>JAISES010000448.1 GCA_031263965.1 Prevotella sp.
AACAGTTGAATAATTTCAAAACAGGATTTCCTTTCCTGGATCTCACAGGAGCAGCTTCCGTGGAGAAAGGTATATGGGTGGTGCCGCCGGATGAGGAGCAAAAATATCTGGATGACTGGGATGAATATAAGTCTTCCGTTAACAAGAAAATAGTAAAGTTTGTACCTGCTTCAGGCGCGGCCAGCCGTATGTTTAAAGACTTGTTCGGGTTTCTGGATGCACCTTACGATGTTCCTGCATCGGCTTTCGAGAAAGCTTTTTTTGATGGCTTGTCAAAATTCGCATTCTACAACGATCTGGATAAGGTTTGCGAGGAAAACGAAAAGAAAAATATAGAAGAACTCCTCGCCGCCGGCAACTACAAGGCTATTGTGGAAAACCTGTTGCTTCCGAAAGGGCTTAATTACGGCAATCTTCCGAAAGGGCTGTTGAAATTTCATAAATATGAGGATGGCGAACGTACTCCGGTAGAAGAACATCTGATGGAGGGCTACCTATATGCAAAGAACGATAGAGGTGTTGTAAATCTCCATTTTACCGTATCGCCCGAACACCGGATCATGTTTGAAAAACTTGTAAGACACGTGAAGTCCGGATTGGAAGATAAACCGGATGCCGATTATCACGTGAGTTTCAGCGTGCAGAAGCCAAGCACCGATACAATCGCGACAGACGGGAACAACGAGCCGTTCAGGGAAGACAGTGTGCTCCTGTTCCGTCCGGGAGGTCATGGTGCGCTGATTGAAAATTTGAATGATCTGGATGCAGATATTGTCTTTATAAAGAACATAGACAATACTGTTCCCGACAAATATAAAGCTACAGAAACTAAGTATAAAAAAATACTGGCGGGAGTATTGGTAAATACACAAAGTAAAATATTTGAATACCTAAAACTTCTTGATACAGGGAAATATACGCACGAGGAATTGCTGAAAATCCTTTACTTTTTACAGAATACCCTGAATGTAAAGAACCCTGACACAAAACTGCTTGAAGATGCAGAATTGGTTCTTTACCTGAAACGAAAACTGGATCGCCCATGCAGGGTTTGCGGAATGGTGCGGAATGTAGGCGAACCCGGAGGAGGCCCTTTCCTGGCCGTAAATCATGATGGAACCGTATCTCCCCAGATTTTGGAAAGCTCTCAGGTAGACATGTCTGATCCTGTAAAAAGAGAAATGTTCAGAAGCGGTACGCACTTTAACCCTGTGGATATTGTTTGCGGTATAAAAGACTACAGAGGCCGCTCCTTCAACCTGAAAGATTATGTAGACAACAATACGGGCTTTATATCTATAAAATCGAAAAACGGGAAGCAGTTGAAAGCATTGGAGTTGCCGGGATTGTGGAACGGGGCTATGTCCGACTGGAATACAATATTTGTAGAAGTCCCAATAGAAACGTTTAATCCCGTCAAAACCGTAAATGATTTGTTACGGGATTTTCATATATAATATTTTCAGGGAACTTAGAAACAGTTTCTTATGCATGGTTACAAGTTCAGGGATCCGAATTTCTGTTTCATTTCATTTTTTTCTGTAAAAAAAATCTATTATAGTTTATTTATTAAAAAATAAATATTATCTTTGCAATCGGTATATAGGCACATCTTGTGCTCACGCTTTATACCACAGACTTAATATAGACTTAATGTATTTATTTTGAGTGACTTTATTAAAACTACGATAATGAGATTTCGATTGGTATTAGCCGTATTATTCTTTTTGCCTTTGATGGTTAAAGGGCAAACGCCAGCTACTCCTGTTGGTGTTATATTTTATTCCAAAGCGCCGGTGTATGTCGGTTATGGGACCAATACAAATGGAGAGCTCCCTGAATCAACGACCCTATATATTAAGGGTTCTGCCGAATTTGGCAATAATGCCGGAATTGTTCAGAAAGGGCGGACCGCATTAACCGAAGACTTTATTAACAGTATGGATCCCGGTTTAGCTTCCGCTTATCCTAACTTGTTTAGTAAAAGCGCCAATACAACCCAGGGCGAAGGTGTTATCGCCTTTATTGGTACTAATAATAAACAGTCGATAAAAAGAGCGGATAGATACACGAGGGTAGGTGTTCTTGGCGGCATTGCGGGTGCGGTAGATAAGCCGGCACAGAAAGCTGCGAATTTTATTACATTCCCCACTATCAGAATAGAAAAGATTACAGCCGATCCGTATACAGTAACCTCGATGGATCCTCGCAAATATAATTATTTGGCGGTGGACTCTTCGGCTGCTATAATGGTAGACCATTTACTTGTTCCCGGCTACAATCGTTTTACGATAGAAGGAGGGTACTCGGATGTGAGTCCTTCAAAATTGAACATGGGCCAGGCCCTGATAAGAGCAGTTAAGGCAGATAAAGAAGCTGTCTATAGCCAGGTCAATTTGCAAATGTATAAATATGGAGCAGGTACAAATGATAATGTATTCGATGCCGATAATGAGAATACAGCCGGAGATAATACACTCCGTAATCCTTCAGGAGAAAACTATATGACAGGTTTTACGCCGCCATTCGAAGAAATGGGTGCGGATTACTTTTTCTATCATACATTGACTAAGCCAAGTTCTTCAAGTTTTAATTCATGGAAAGGTAATATTGTCGATCCGTACACAAAATTGAAAGCCGGCACCGGCTATTTCATGAGTATGGAGGTAACAGACTTTGACCATGTAGATAATATCAGTCCTCGCTGGGAAGAAACAATGGGTGATAATAGTAATGTGAACAGGGTAAGAGGCGGATTTGTATTTAATCGTGGAATAATGGCCGATTATCTGGGTACGGGAAATGCAGCAACCGCTGATCCCGGAATCAATAAAGGTACTCAAAAAGGCTTTAGCCGCTTTGTATATACAGGCGGTACATTGCCGCCTGTGGCAGGAACACCCGCTGACGCAGTGGATAAAGATCTTCGTAGAAGGGAAATTTTAGATAACGAAAAATTTGTTCTCGGAGATGTTACTGTTGATTTGAATGAAGGCTTCAACTTCTTAGGCAATCCCTTTATGTCACCGATCAGTTTAAATTATTTATTAGGAATTGATTATACAGATCCCGTAAACAAAACTAACTATCCAACAGTAGCTGATACTGATATGGATGCTTTGCATGGTACTACTTTGTCCGGCAACCTGTTTGGCCCCGGCATCAGAGTATCCACAATATATAATGATCCGGATTATAATATGATCAGGGCAAAGTACTGGCTTATAAATAATGCATCCGTCCAATATAAAGCATCTGATGGCCTTATGCACTTCAAAGCTACATACGATTACATAAGCCGGAATTCGGGGGGCACAGGTGCAATATTTAAAACACAAGTAAACCTTGATAATGATTCGGGTAATCCTAATGTAGTTACAAGTATTGCTCCGCAAAATTATCTTATAGCTCCAATGCAAATGTTTGGCTTGCAGGCCAATAATGACTTTTCGATTACCTTGAGCAGTAAATTGCGTACTTTCGGTGTGACTCGCTTCCAAAAAAGCGCTTCAGGGGATGCCGACTTGCTGAAAGACTATTTAGTAGTTGAGGTTGTCAGTCCGGTAGAAAAAACGTCCGACCGTACAGCAGTGGTGATGAGAGAAAGCGCCAGTCTGGATTATTACAGAGATCCGTACGATACAAGGAAAGGAATTTCGAAAATGATGGAAACATACGTGGAGAAAGATTCGGAAGGAAAGAAGAGGTCTTATCCTGAACCTAGCACAAGTATAATATATACAAAATCGAAAGATGGAGAGAGCCTTCTTGGAAATGGCGTACCATTAAGGACAAAAGAGGTGCCGTTGTATGTAACACCTCCGGCTTCTCAGCAAACAATGACTTTGAATTTCTACAATCTCGAAAATATGGTGTCTGTTCCTAATGTATGGTTAATAGACAGATATGAAAATAAGACAGTGAAACTTACAGAAGGATACTCCTATAATTTTACTTCAGGTCCATCCGACTTGAATGATAAAGAAAATAGATTCATTCTTCGTTTCTGGGGAGAAGATGATGAAGTAATTAAGAATGGTGGCGAAATATCGGTTTATTACAATACATCGATACTTCATATATCAGGATTAAATCAGGATGATATCAACAGCGATATACAGATTTGTGATTTGCAAGGACGGTTAATGGCCAGAACTAAAGTAAACAACTCCCCTTCGATGGAATACCTGAAGCCTTTAAGTATGGGTACATATATAGTGATGATTACCGGTAAACGAAACTTTACAACCAAATTTGTAAACTTACAAAACTAAGATAAAAGGAACACACAAACACATACGTTAGAAAAATTGAGCAAATGAAAACAAAACTAAAGATATTTGTACTTTCCGTATTTTCACTGTGTCTGGTTGTACCTGCACTTTCTTTAAGCGCAGAAACGGGAGGTAATGCAGATATTCCGATATTATCGAAAGAACTGCCATCCTATGCTAACCTGCAACGGGAAAAACGCTCTATTGCATCTGCAAAGATCGTTACATTGGCCTCGCCGTTCAAGTCGCCGGGCAGGGCGCTTTCGCCATGGGTAGATCCGGAAATGCCAACAGACGGAGAGGGGGATAATAACGTGGGAGCCCCTATAGGAGATGTCACATTACCCGTAATATTACTAGCAATACTCATATATTTGGTATACAGGGGTACTTCGACTTCGCGCAGGAGAAACAATTTTTAAATTACAATATTAAGATATAATAAGGGCCGGTAAATTAATTTGCCGGCCCTTAGTGGTATTAAGAAATCAATAAAAATAATGATTATCCGTATTCATACCTAAAATAATTTTTGTATGTTACACAAGCAATAAGTAGCCTGTCGAAAAGGTTTTGGCCGAAGTATCTGCGATTGAATTTGTAGCAAAACTCATTG
>JAISES010000457.1 GCA_031263965.1 Prevotella sp.
GTAAAGGGCAGAGGAGGCGCCTTCCTGAACAGCATTAACGGCTTCCGCTTCAAGAGCTTTTGTTTTATATCGATACCATCGGTGGTTGGGGGAAACGGAAGTATATCGAAGAACGACATCATCTGCGCCATGCACCACATAAACCTGCAAACGGTTAGGAGTATCATCAAGAGCCGGAAGGGGAGCGCTTTTCCCTCCTGTTACAGTGTATTGCGCCTGGAGGGTAAATATGAAAAACAGCATACTCAGTATCCACACAACCCTTTTGTAATCTTTTCTCCACATAAATATCATACCTGATAAAGTTTCAAAATTAGTATTTTATGCCAACATACATTATCTTTGCCGCAAATATTCCTGAAAATGAGTAAAACAATTATTTACATACTGTTATCAGCCATCAGCTTAACTGTTGTGCCTCTTTATTCTCAGGATAACGGCAGGCAGCAGATTCCTGTTAATAACGCCCAAGACAGCAATATATTTTACCATTTAGTTGAACGTGGACAAACGATATATTCCATTGCCGTGATGTATGGGGTGGATGAGAACGACCTTTATCGCCTTAATCCGGGAAGCCGCGAGGTAATAAAAGTTGGCGAGCGACTGAAGATTCCTCAGGGAACAACAACAGCCAAAGGAGACCCAGCCTATCTTTTCCATACCATTCAACCCAAAGAAACCCTCTATTCTTTATCAGTAAAATACAATGTGCCGGCTACCGGCATAATAGAAGCGAATCCGGGTTTGTCGGTTGGCACTTTCCTTATCGGTAAAAACATCCGGATACCTTCATCAACAGATACTGGAGTCTTGCCACAAGAAGAGCAGACCGTCATAAAAGATATTGAATATAAGGTAGAGAGACGGGAGACCCTGTATAGGATTGCCCGCAAATTCAATATTTCTTCCGATGAACTCCTCGTCAGGAATCCTGAATTGAAGAATGGCGTGAAAGCGGGAATGGTATTAATCATACCGGTGAAAGGAGAAGCCTCGGTAGCGCAGCAGACTACCGCCGCTTCCAGCGAGAAAAATGCTAACGCCCTGCTGTCGTCTCCTGTGGAAATGGATAAACCGGATACGATAAAGCTAGTTTTACTCTTGCCTTTCATGGTAGAAGAACATGTTCCTACGTCTGCAACGACACGATTCATAGAATATTATGAAGGTTTGTTGCTGGCCATAGACAGTTTGCGCAGCAAAGGCGTTTCAGTCAAACTGACGATTCGCGATTGCGGAAACGGCGCCGGGAAGATAGATGGTATATTGAAAGAAAGCGCCTTGCGCGATGCCCACCTGATTATTGGTGCTGTGGAAAACGATCAGATAGCCCCTGTTGCTGCCTTTGCCAAAAAGAATGGTATCAAGTATGTCATTCCTTTCGCATCTAAAAATGACGATGTATTGTCCAATAGTTATGTATTTCAGGTTAACACCCCTCACTCTTATCTGTATGCCAAAGCAACGCAGGCGGCTTACGAAATGTTTTACGACTACAATATCATATTTGTCGAAACTAACGACAGGGACGACAAGACGGAGTTTATCCGTGTGTTGAAGCAGGAATTGTCGCAACGTAGTATAAACTATAAAAATCTTTTATACAGAGAAGAATCTTTTTATGATGACCTAGGATCCGGCTTAAGAAAAGATAAAAGGAACGTCATTATTCCCACTTCCGGAACCCTGGAAGCGCTGAATAAAATCAGAACTCCACTCCGCAGGCTTGTAGAGGCAAATCCCGATTTTATTGTAAATCTGTTCGGCTATCCTGAATGGCAGACTTATGTGCGTGATTGCCTGGAAGATTTCTTTATCTTAAACACATATATATATACTTACTTCTATGCCGATAATCTCTCACCAGACTTTACACGTTTTTATTTCAAATACAAAATGTGGTACAGCAAAAACTTGGTGAATACTTTCCCTAAGTACGCGTTGTTAGGCTTTGATACAGGTATGTTTTTCTTAGATGCTATTTATAATTATGGAGTGAATTTTGAGTCTAGCCTGGGCAAGGTTAACCATAAAAGCCTTCAGACCGGCTTCAAATTCTACAGAGTAAACAATTGGGGGGGATTTATTAATATGAATTTGTTCATCGTCCACTATAACAGGGAGAATTACAGAACAATACGCCATGAACTGAAATAATGGCAGCGAAATGTTTTTTGATAGCAATAGCCGGATTGACAGTAGTGATCAATGCCGACGGACAGAATAAATTCAAGCATGAATTTTCGGTTGGCGCCTCTTTCGGTATGGGTGTTTCTTCGGTCTCATTCGTCCCGTCGGTGCAGGAGAATCAATTGCTGGGCGTTCATGCCGGGCTGACGGTTCGCTGGCTGACGGAATCATTTGCCGGCCTCGTCTTCGAAATCAATTACTCTCAGGAAGGTTGGGATGAGCATTTTGACAATCCGGCATTTAATTATACACGCAGGCTTAATTACATAGATATTCCGCTGCTTTCGCATCTTTATGCCGGCAGTAAGCGTGTCAAGTTTTTTTTTAATGTCGGGCCAAAAATCGGGTTTCTCATAAATGAAAGCACAACGGGAAAATTCGATGCATCTTCACCTCCCATAGACGAGATAACCGGTAAGCCACACACATCAGAACAATGGGACATGCCTATTGAGAACAAGTTTGCCTGGGGAATATGCGGCGGACCTGGCCTCGAATTACGTACAGGAATAGGCATCTTCCAACTGGAAGGGCGATATTATTATTCGCTGGGTGATATTTTCAGCAACCGGAAGGCTGATTATTTTCCGAA
>JAISES010000044.1 GCA_031263965.1 Prevotella sp.
AAGCATAGAATAAATTATGTATCAATGATTTGCGCTCTTATTTTGTAATTTTCTGTTTAACGAAAAAGGGGATGTCGATTTCTTGATTTCCCTACCGGGTGGTGTCAATATTGTACAACCTGTTAAGAAAAGCAGGGGGAAGGAACTTTCTGAAGAAGATAAAATAATCAACAGGGAGATTTCCCGTGTCCGGGTAAGGGTAGAACATGCCATCGGAGGTATTAAGTTCATGAGAATCGTCAAAGAGGAATGCCGGCTGAGGGCAAACTCTTTTGTGGAACATATTTTTGCTACATGTGCTGCTTTGCATAATTTAAGAATAAAAGTGAACCCGTGGAAATATAAAATCTAATTTACATAAACTCTAATTTTTATTGAGTACTTATAATATGCCCTTACTCTCTATTTTCGGTCAGAATAATCCAAAATCATATAAAGGTTATATCATAGATTTTGAAACTAAGAGAATTATTGAAGGAGTCGTATCCGATTGTTCAATTTTTCCCGTCATTGCGAGGGTTTACCCGAAGCAACCCAGTTGTATTTTTTCGAGGCTGTCTCAAAAGTAATTTTTGATTTCTTTTTGTCATCCTGAACAAAGTGAAGGATCTCTTCTTGTCGGATCAGATTCTTCGTTTCACTCAGAATGACAAGAGAGAGTAACACATTGATGATGTAATTTGACTTTTGAGACAGCCTCCTACCGCTAACCGGCCAATTTCCGGATTGCTTCACCTTTCAGGTTCGCAATGACGGGAAAGTCAAGGCTGTTCCGGATAGCCGATCCGCAATGTCATTAAGTTAAGGCTACAAGCAAATAGATCAAAATCCATCTGAAAATACCTGTAAAAAAGTTTGCTATAAAATTCAAACAGTTTCTAAACAGTTTCTTAATATAAAAAAACGAGACTGCCCTTTTGAGACAGTCTCGTTTTCTAATATTCTAAAAGCCGATTAATATTCACGTCTTCTAAATCCACCGTTTCCGCCTCTGTTGTTGTCGAAGTTTCTGCGGGGACGATCGCTTCCTTCTGTACGAGGACGAGCTTCCGAAACAGAAATAGTTCTTCCGTCATATTCAGCGCCGTTTAGTTCTTCGATAGCTTTTTGGCCGGCAGCATCGTCTGCCAATTCAACAAAACCATAACCTTTAGAACGGCCTGTAGCTCTGTCCATAATAACTTTTGCTGAAGAGATTTCTCCATATTCAGTGAATAGATCTTTCAGATCGTTGTCGTTGATGCTGTAGCTCAACCCTGCAATAAAAATGTTCATCGTAAAAAAAATAAAAATAAAATTAAATATTAAATATATTTTGCAGAAGAAGTAAATAAAAAAGGAAGCTAAAATAGACTAGACAAGAAAGGTTACCAGAGATAGGAAAGGCGACTTGAAAAGAAAAATTTAAACTACGAATATTAAGAACTCTAATGCAGCAGCAAATGTAAAAATAAAATTCAGTAATTTAATGTTTTAGGTGATTTTTTTTGTGTTAAATGTTATTTTAGCAATTTTGTCCGTCTTTTCGGCGTAACTCTTATGGATTCAGCTGCTTGTATCTTTGGATAACATCTTTTACCCTATCCTTGTCTCTTCTTATATGTTCTTTCAAAGTTTCTACATCTGAAAATTTCTCATCAGGACGGATAAAATCGAGAAATTCAGCGGTAAGATCCTTATTATAAAGATCTCCGTCAAAGTCAAAGAGGTTTACTTCGATGCTTATGCTATCCCCATTATGCAGAGTCGGACGTCTGCCTATATAAAGCATACCGTCATATTGTTGATTATCCACATGCACATATACGGCATATACCCCAAAAGCCGGAATTACTTTGTAAGTCTCCCATATTTGTATGTTAGCGGTAGGGAAACCTATCGTCCTCCCTACTTTAAAGCCTTCGACTATTTTGCCCGAGATGGTATAATTATATGAGAGCAAACCGGCGGCCATACGTACTTGTCCTTCTCCTAATAACCGGCGTATGCGGGATGAACTGACATGCCCGTGTCCGGTAAGTTCTTCGGCTTCAATAACATTGATGCCGGTTTCATCGCCGTATTGTTTATAATCGTCGAAGCCGTCTTCCCTATTGTGTCCGAAACGGTGATCATAGCCGATGACCAATGTGTCTACATTTAATCGATCTTTCAGTATAGATTTCATAAACTCCCGGGCCGGAAGTTTAGATATTCCGACCGTAAAGTCCAGGCAAACACAATAATCTATACCGGTCGTTGCCAAACGGTTTACTTTCTCCTCAAATCCGCATAGCAGAGCCGGTTGGTAATCTTTTTGCAATACTGTTCTCGGATGTATGGGAAAGGTTATTACAGCAGCCGGTAAATTTCGCAACCCGGCTTCCCGCTTCACCTGATCTATCAGAAAACGGTGTCCGGTGTGTACTCCATCGAAAAAACCGATGGTGGCCACTAATGGCGGATGGCCTGTCTTATGCTCTTTGTCGATAAGCAGCATATATGTGGTTTAGAGTAATCCTCGGTCGGTAAATACTTTTCTCAGATCTTCTGCCTGATCTGCCCGGTACGTTTCAAATCCTATCCCGTTCGCCATTTCTATATTGGCTTTTCCATCGTCAAGAAAAAGGGTTTCACCCGGGATCATTCCGGAATCTTCAATGATAAAGTCAAAAATCTCTCTATCCGGTTTAGCGCACCCTATCTGAAAAGAAAGATAGCACTTGTCGAAATATGCATCCATCGGCAGTCCTTCCGGTGAAAAATCTTTCGACAAAGCCCATCCCATGATGGAAGGATTGGTATTGCTTAACAAATAGACCTTATACTTTTTGCGTAAATCTTTCAGCAACTTAAATTTGTATTCCGGAATGCCTGCCAAAAAAGCAAGCCATCCTGAATCTATATCTTCGGCTGAGATGTTTTCGTTCCGTGATAATCTCCGGAATTCTTTGTAAAAGTTTTCGGGTGAAATTTTACCCTCTTCATATTCAAGGAATATACCATCCTGACGGAATTCGCTTAAATAATCTTCAATGTTGGGGAACCCTATCTCAGTAAAGCGATCTAATGCATTTTGTTTGTTCAGGGTTATAATTACTCCACCCAGATCGAATAAGATGTTCTTTATATTTTTAGACATGCCTCTATGTTTATTGACTGCGAAGTTAGCTAATTAATTCAAGTTGCCTGTTAAAATATTTATAAATCATGCAAGTCAGTAGTTGAACATAGTCTGATTTGTACGTTCTATTTATATGTTCTACTACTTATGCGGAATCTGCGATTCCTCGTTCTCGTCATTGCGAACATAGTGAAGCAATCTAGTCGGAATGTTCTTTTATGGATTGCTTCGTCGTTGCACTTCTCGCAATGACGGGAGAAAACAAACATATTTTTTTAACATAATCAAACCACTGACCGGTATTGTTCAATAAAGAGCAACTTGAATTAATTATTCATTAAGAGCCTCTGTTTTTCGAATATGTATTGTACATTTGTTAAAATAAAACGAAAGTAAAAGTGCTCTATAAAACCAGAGGCTTAGTCCTGAATACTATAAATTATAACGACAAGTATATTCTTGCCCAGGTTTTTACCGAATCTTTTGGACGGGTGACTTATATGGTTTCCAAAACCAGAGGAAGAAGCACAAAGGCGCCCCGGTCGTTATTCTCTCCTTTAGCAATACTCGATATGGAGGTGGAGCATCAGGTTTCACGCGATATACAGCGTATACGGGAGGCGGGAATTGATACTCACTTATATAGTATTTCGGGTGATCCGGCAAAAACTTCAATGGCATTTTTCCTTTCCGAATTCCTTACCCGGGTTTTGCGCGATACCAGTGATAAATTGATTTTCGAATTCCTCGGCCGGTCGGTGCAAATATTAGACATGACAGATAAGAGTATAGCCAACTATCATCTGGTTTTTATGCTCAAGCTCAGTCACTTCCTGGGATTTTATCCCAATCTGGAAGAATATAGGGATAACGGCTTATTCGATATGATGAATGGCGAATTTGTTTCCTGCCAACCATTACACAGGCATTTTCTTAACAGGCAAGAGAGTAAAGTATTATCTTTGCTGGCACGCATATCTTACGAGAATATGCATCATTTTGTCTTTACAAGGCAAGACAGGATAATAATTATAAACAGGATAATTGAATACTATCGTTTGCATCTTTACGATTTTCCGGCATTGAAATCATTGGATGTTTTACACGAATTATTTTAAACTATAGATATGACATTGGACGAAGTAAAGGAGTCTTATAAAAAACGTATTGAATCGGAAAGCATAAAGCTCTCAAGGCTGAAAAAACAGATATTTCAGGCAGGTACTATCAGGCTCGTAATCGTATTGGCCTGTATTGCGGTCTGTTATCTGTTTTGGGGGCAAACCCCGATTGTTTTATTGTCGATCGGATTTTCTATCATATTATTCCTTTTCTTTATGAAATATCACAATAAGCTTTTTTTGCAGAAGAGGTATTGTGAACTGCTTATTCAGAATGCTGAAAATGAACTGAAAGGAATCGATTATGACTTTTCCGCATTTGATGGAGCTCCCGAAAAGGCTGATGGTGACCATAGTTATAGTCTCGATCTGGACCTGTTCGGTAACCGTTCGTTTTTTCAATCCATTAACAGGACCGTTACTTCTTTTGGTAAAAACAGGCTGGCAGATTCTTTGCTCGATACTTACGAAAGAAAAGCAGGTATCACAGATCACCAGAACGCGGTGAAAGAGCTGAGCGCTGATTCCGACCTTCTTAACCGTTTCAGGGTAATGGGACAATTGAACGAAGCAGAAGACCTGGATATACATTCTTTTTCACAGCAGTTTATGCAGACCAAGTCCCTGGCTAAAAGCCTGTGGCGATATTTTATATATATTATCCCTGTCGTTTTTGCCATAGTTGCCGTATCATATGTCTTGGAGGCAATACCTTTCTCTGTGGTGGGGATGTGCTGGTCTTTAGCTTTTGCATTAAGCCTTGTTCCATTGAAAGATATCAAAGAGAAAATGAATCTGTTCGGGAAACGCATGGAAGTTTTAGAAAGGTATTCCCTGCTTTTGAAGATCATAGAAACCGGACAGTTCAATTCCCCGATGTTAAAGGGCATGCAAAAGAAGATAAAAGGTAACGAACCGGCATCTTTGGCTATACATCAATTGAAATCGTATAGCAACAATCTGGATCAATCTTTCACTGTTTTAGGACTTATACTTCTTAATCCTGTATTCTTTTGGAATATATACTATGCGATAAGGATAGAAAATTGGATATTACGGCATAAAGATGATGTTGCTGTATGGCTGAGAGTGTTAGCGGAATTTGACAGCCTGGTGTCGTTTGCCTTTTATGCATACAATCACCCTGATTATATTTATCCCGAGGTTTCCGATACATTCGTCCTCGAAGGGAAAGATTTAGGACATCCTTTACTGAATAGAAATGTTTGCGTGCGCAATGATGTTATAATGGATAAAAATCCGTTTTTCCTTGTAGTTACAGGAGCAAATATGGCTGGAAAGAGTACTTATCTGCGTACTGTCGGGATAAACTTAACGCTTGCCTGTGCCGGAGCTCCGGTTTGTGCAAGTTCTTTAAAGTTTTATCCTTTCAGGCTGGTAACGAATCTCCGCACTTCGGATTCGTTGACTGATAACGAATCGTATTTCTTTGCCGAGCTCAAGCGTCTGAAGATGATTATAGACCGCCTGCAATCGGGTGAGCAATTATTCATTATTCTGGACGAAATACTAAAAGGCACTAATTCCGAAGATAAGCAGAAAGGCTCTGTTGCCTTGATGAAACAATTGGTTTCGTTGAATGGGAACGGTATTATTGCAACACATGATCTTGTTTTAGGCAATCTGGAAAAGGAATTTCCCGATGCAATAAAGAATTACCGTTTCGAAGCCGACATAAAAGACGGGCAATTGTCATTTACTTATAAGATAAGAGAAGGTGTTGCCCAGAATATGAATGCAAGTTTCCTGATGAAAAAGATGGGTATAACAGGATTATAAATACAGTGAACAGTGAACAGTTGACATGCTGATTTTATAGTATAAATATTATGGAAGACATTTTACACTACATATGGAAATTCAGATTATTTCATAAAGATCTTCGGACAACCGGCGGGCAAAAGGTCGAAGTAATAGATGTAGGTTTGTCGAATACCAATGAGGGGCCTGATTTCTTTAATGCGAAAATCAAGATAGGCGATAAGGTTTGGGCGGGAAATGTAGAGATTCACGTTTCTTCCGGTGATTGGGTAAAGCATAAGCATCATACTAACAAGAATTATAATTCGGTGATCCTCCATGTTGTAGAGAAAGCGGATTGCGAAGTGTTCAACGAAGCAGGGCAACCCGTTCTTCAGTGCGAGATAGCTTATCCTGAATCTATTAAAGAAAATTACGGTTTTTTGATCCATTCCAACACTGATATTCCATGCTGCAATTACATCGCCTCTATGCCGTCTTTTCATCTCAACTCATGGATGCACAGTTTGCTGATAGAGCGTATGGAGCGAAAGTCGGATAATATACAGGTATTGCTTGAGCGTTTCAACAATTCGTGGGAGGAAGTGTTTTATGTTTTGCTTTCCCGGAATTTCGGTTTCGGATTGAATTCCGATTCTTTCGAACGGCTCGCTTTAAGCCTTCCGCTAAGATGTATACAGAAGCAGGGAGACAATCTTGTTCAGATAGAGGCCTTGTTATTTGGGCAGGCGGGTATATTAGAAGATGTAAAAGTTACGGATGACTATTTTTCATTGCTGGGAAAAGAATACGGGTTTTTGAAAAATAAATACGAATTGAAACCGTTAGAATCATATATATTCAAAAGCTTAAGAACACGGCCAACGGCTTTCCCTCAAATACGAATCGCTCAGCTTGCGGCTTTATTACATAGTTCTCATGGATTGTTCTCTAAAATTATCGAATGTACTGATATTGGACGCATACGGTTGATGTTTCATGTTAATGCATCGGAATATTGGCAGACGCATTATGCATTCGGACAGCCTTCGCCGAAGAAATCAAAATATCTCGGCGATTCATCTCTTGATATAATACTGATAAATACAGTCGCGCCTATTCTGTTTATCTATGGAAAGTCCATAAACAGCGAGGCGCATTGCGACCGCGCATTGCAATTCTTAGAGATGCTGAAGCCCGAACAGAATAGTATAACCAGAAACTTCTCGAAATTAAAAATGCCTTTAAATAGCGCGACGGATTCGCAAGCCATCATCCAATTGAAAAGAGAATATTGTGAACTCAGGAAATGTTTATATTGCCGTATTGGACATCAATTATTGATAGATAAAAAATAAAATGGATGGATATGAAGTATATAGATCTTTTTAATCATCTCAAAAAGATAGAGAATTACACAGATAATGAAATAGCAATAGACGATAATCTGGTAATGCGCAACTTTACTTTCGAATCGAATTATCGGTTTATTCTTCCCGGTGGACTGGGGAATAATGACGATTATGAATATATACCGGGTCTCCCTCAGGATTATGAGCCGGATGTAATTCAAAGAATGTTGAATAAGAAAGATTCGGAGATAAGTGAAAATATTAAGTTCCGTTATCATATGATTATGCCTGAAAAGGAACAGAAAGCTAAAGGCATAATATTCATGTTTCACGGATTCAACGAAAAAACATGGTGTAAATACATGCCGTGGGCAACATATATTGCCGGAAAAACAGGCAAATCGATTGTGATGTTTCCTATTGCCTTTCATATGAACAGGGCTCCGGCGGCATGGAGTAATACACGGGAGATGTATCGTGTGAGCGAACAAAGAAAAGAGCGCCACCCCGATGTCATTTGCTCAAGCTTGTCGAATGTAGCTATCAGTACGCGATTGCATAATAAACCTCAACGGTTTATCTGGTCCGGATTGCAAACCTACTACGATGTGATCGATTTTGTAGAAGCGATGAAGGACGGGCGCCATCCAGCCATCGAACCCGATGCCTCAATAGACTTCTTTTCCTACTCTATCGGTACTTTTCTAGGCGAGATACTGATGATGAGCAATAAAGATGGTCATTTTACCAACTCGAAATACGCTACGTTTTGTGGTGGGGCGGTATTTAACCGTTTGTCTCCGGTATCGAAATTTATACTTGACAGTGAGGCTAATGTAAGCCTGTACTCTTATGTGGTGGAACATTTAGAAAGCCATATGAAGCGGGATGAGGTGCTTCGTCATTATATGCATACACACCCTGAAGGCAATAATTTCAGGAGTATGTTGAACTATAGGACATTGACCCAAGACCGCGAGGAAATTTTCCGTAAAATGAGCCATCAGTTTTATGCAATTACATTAGCTAAAGACGAAGTCGTTCCTGTCTATGAAGTTATAAATACCCTGCAAGGATCTTGCCGGGACGTGCCTGTCAGAATAGAGGTACTGGACTATCCATACCGGTATATACATGAGGATCCATTTCCGGCTTTACCCAAAATAGCGGATGAGGTAGACCGCCAGTTCCGCTTCACGTTTGACAAGATTTGCGAGTTTTTTAATGAAGATTGACAAAACAAATGCCATCAGGTTGCTGGATAAGCAAAAAATAAAGTATAACCTGATACCTTATGACGTTGACGAAAACGACTTGAGTGCGGTTCATGTAGCGGAACAGCTTAATGAATCAGTGGATCGGGTATTTAAAACGTTGGTTTTGAAAGGTGATAAATCGGGCTATTTTATTTGTATTATACCCGGAGCTAAAGAGCTGAACCTGAAAACCGCAGCTAAAGTATCCGGAAATAAGAACTGCGATATGATTCCGATGAAAGATCTATTGGCCGTAACAGGTTATATCAGAGGAGCTTGTTCTCCCATTGGAATGAAAAAACAATACCCCTCGTATATTGACAAAACGGTTGAAAAACATGCATCTATATATGTAAGTGCGGGTAAGAGAGGTTTACAAATACAAATAAAAACTCAAGATTTGTTTCAAATTGTCAATTTTAAAGTTGAAAACTTAACAGAATAGCTGTTTTTATTGCAAATATCTGATATTCAGCGAATAACAGTTCAAAAACATGTTTAAAGACATATTTTTTTCAATATCTTTGTTACTAAAAGAAGAAGGAATAAAAATAAATACCTATACCTTTGTGTCCGGAGATCATTCTACTAAAAAAACAGTAAATCGAAATGGCCAGAGTAAAAGGAACAGTTGTTGTAAATGAAGAACGGTGCAAGGGATGTAATTTATGTATAGTATCGTGCCCTTGCGACGTCCTCGAATTGCAGCCTCGTAATGTAAATAGTAAAGGCTACCATTATGCTTACATGAAAAATCCGGACGCTTGCATTGGTTGCGCCAATTGCGGATATGTATGTCCTGACGGATGCCTTACCGTTTATAAGAAAAAAATCGTATAGTCTACGCGGGTTATCTTATCGAAAAAAGGATGATTCGTTTTTAATCAATCAAAAGCTTATGTCAGAAGAAATATTTTTAATGAAGGGCAACGAAGCCATAGCTCATGCTGCAATCAGGTATGGAGCCGATGGATACTTCGGCTATCCCATTACTCCGCAGTCGGAGATATTAGAGACGTTGATGAGCGAAGCCCCATGGAAAACAACGGGTATGGTTGTTCTTCAGGCCGAAAGCGAAACGGCGTCCGTCAATATGGTGTACGGTGGCGCCGGTTGCGGAAAAGCAGTTATGACTACATCGTCGAGTCCGGGCATAAGCCTTATGCTCGAGGGTGTATCCTATATAGCTGCCGGTGAATTGCCATGCCTGCTTGTAAATGTAATGCGCGGCGGTCCCGGACTAGGTACGATACAGCCCTCCCAGGCCGACTACTTTCAGGCAGTGAAGGGTGGCGGCCACGGCGATTATAAATTGATAACATTAGCTCCCGGTTCGGTGCAGGAAATGTCCGATTTTGTGGTGCTGGGATTTGACCTGGCTTTCAAATATCAAACTCCGGTAATGATTCTTACCGATGGCGTAATAGGGCAGATGATGGAAAAAGTGAAGCTGCCGGCTTACAGGCGTAGAAGAACAGATGCTGAAATAAGGGAGCAATGCCCTTGGGCTACCTTGGGGAAACCGGAGGGCAGAAAACCTAATATCATCACGACTCTTGAACTGGATTCCCAGAAAATGGAGATAAATAATCTTCGTTTGCAAGCTAAATACAAAAAGATAGAAAGCGAATTATGCATGCATCAGGAAATGAACTGTGAAGATGCAGACTATATATTAGTGGCTTTTGGCTCGGCTGCCCGCTTGTGCCAGAAAGCTATGGAACTGGCCCGTGCGAAAGGAATAAAAGTAGGCCTTATCCGTCCTGTTACCCTTTGGCCATTTCCTTCTAAAGAAATTGATAAATATTCATCCGAAATAAAAGGTATACTTACTGTGGAACTGAATGCCGGACAAATGGTTGAGGATGTCCGTCTCTCTGTAAGCGGAAAAGTAAGGGTTGAACATTACGGACGTATGGGTGGTATTGTGCCTACTCCTTCGGAAATAGTTGATGCTCTTGAGAATAAATTCGGTTTATAATGAGGCCGTAATGTAAAATTCAAAGTTTAATAAACATTATATAGAATAAATGTATATGGCTGTCATTTATAGCAAATTAACCACGGAGTTTCACGGAGTAGAAAAATCACGGAGTACATAGTGTAACTCCGTGAAATTAAACTCTGTGTGGCTCCGTGGTTAAAAATATATACTGTGAGTGCCTGTAAGCCAATAAGATAATACTCTTTTAAATATAAACTCTAAAAATTATGAGCGCAAATATAATAGATCCGGCCAATCTCGTATATGCCAAGCCGGAATTGATGAACGATACCGAGATGCACTATTGCCCGGGTTGTTCTCATGGAGTTGTTCACAAAATTATAGCAGAGATTGTGGACGAGATGGGGCTTAAAGAAAAAACAATAGGGATCGCTCCCGTAGGATGTGGTGTATTTGCATACAGCTATATTGATATCGACTGGCAGGAAGCTGCACACGGGCGTGCGCCGGCTGTAGCTACGGCTGTAAAGCGGTTGAATCCCGAAAAAATGGTTTTTACATATCAGGGAGACGGCGATTTGGCTGCAATTGGTACAGGTGAAACTATACATGCCGCCAATAGGGGTGAGAATATAGCGATTGTTTTCATCAATAATGGTATATATGGTATGACCGGCGGACAAATGGCTCCTACTACCCTCGATGGAATGAAGACTTCTACCACACCTGACGGACGAAATATTCACGAGAATGGAAATCCTCTCAAGATATTAGATCTGCTGGCCCTACTGGATGGAGTTTGCTTAGCTACCCGCCAGAGCGTACATACAGCCGCCGCCGTGAAAAAAGCGAAGCGTATGATCAGGAAAGCCTTTGAGAATGCTATGGAGAATAAAGGCACGTCTATTGTCGAAATAGTATCCACATGTAGTTCAGGGTGGAAAATGACTCCTGCCGGTTCCAACGATTGGATGGCGGAGAATATGTTTCCTGTATATCCGATGGGAGATTTGAAAAATATTTAAACATAGAAACATGACACAAGAAATAATTATCGCAGGCTTTGGTGGACAAGGAGTACTCTCGATGGGCAAAATATTGGCTTATTCCGGCCTGATGGAAGATAAGGAAGTATCATGGTTTCCCTCATATGGACCGGAGCAGCGCGGCGGCACAGCCAATGTTACAGTTATACTGAGCGACACGACAATCAGTTCGCCCATTGTGAACGAATATGATATAGCTATCATTCTTAATCAGCCCTCTTTAGATAAATTTGAACCGCATGTAAAATCCGGAGGAATATTAATATATGATCCGAATGGTTTTAAACATCCGCCAACAAGAACGGATATCTGTATCTACAAAATAAATGCAGTGGATACTGCCACCGAAATGAAGAATCCAAAAGCATTCAATATGATTGTATTGGGCGGCCTTCTAAAAGTTTGCCCGATGGTAAAAATGGAGAATGTAATGTTAGGGCTTAAAAAGTCTTTGCCGGAACGTCATCATGGCTTATTGCCGATGAATGAGCAGGCTATCCATAAAGGCATGGAGATAATACAGGAAATGCAAAAGCCCGGTTAACCGCAATCAGAGCATAAAATGAAAGAGGCTGTGTCAAAAATTCTTTTACACAGCCTCTTTCTATATTAAAAAGATTGTTTAATCTTCGTGATGTGCAATAGCAACCGCATCGAATCTGGATTGTACGTAATCTAATTCTTTTTCTATGCGCGCGCGTTCTTTATCCAAACTTTCAGTTGTGGTAAAATACTGCGATAAGTTTCTCATTCCCACCTGATAAATACTACCTTTGTAATATCTGTTTCTGAAGATGTCGAATATTGAAGCGTTGGTTAAAACCGGAGTCACATTCGTTATTGCCACCGGAGAAATTGCCCTGGCCAGATATACGCTTATGTCATCAAAATTGATCCAGAATATAGGGAAGGTTCTTCCTCTATCGCATATAACAGGGCATATAGCCACAACGCGTACATCTCCCTTTCCGGTTTTGATATCGTAATACCATCTCTCTTTTACAAAGTAACTTACAATATTGGCTTTGGCTATATCTTCCTGTGTAACCGACACAGTCCGGTTGTCTACGACTGCATACGCAATCTTATTTTCAAACAGAACTTCTCTGATATCGCGTTCGCTGTTTTCATTAAAATCAGGTTGATCTTCGTATTTATACGCCTTGATTGTATTGTCAGCCAACAAATTGATAATCAATGAAAATAAATTCACTCTTGTGTCTGTCGATACAGTAGGGTAGAAGAGTGTTTCGTTACCCTCTATATTGGGTACATCCCTGTATATATCTCTTTTCCATGTTGCAGAATAATAATTATTCATCGAATTTTCCGTCAGGAACAATTCTCTTGAAGATATACTCGTTACCATGTCTTCCGCTGTATTGGTAACAGTGCCTCCTCTCATCATCCGATGACTGTTATCCGCCGAGTTTTGTGCTAAAAGCGAACCTGTTATCATCAGTCCACTGAACAGTAATGAAATCACATATTTCATAGTAGTCGTATTTTGTGTTAGTTTAAATAATTCTTATTATCATCGCATTGAGTTCCCGCTCTATTCCATCGGGGCCCCTTACTTTTATTTTACCTATAATTAATTCTTTACCGCGTGTAAGTCCTCGCATTTGCTCTTTTTGCCTTTCTGTAAAGTTGCTTCCTGCCGATATTTCTTCAGTCCGGTTGTTCATAGCATCTAACGATATGGTAGAGAAGCCTGTTACGGTAAAAGGAATATTCAAAATTCCATCATCAATAGCAGCTTTCAGATTGCTGGCGCCAAGAAGAACCGAACGGGCTAAATTACCCCTTTTAAATATTTTCGGATTGTTGTTCGCATCCCGGTACTCTATATAAGGTGAAGGATCGGGCAATGCGCGTATCCTGAATTCTTTCTGCGCTATCGGGCGCATTGTGCCGTTCATCCTGGCAGATACCGAAATAACAAATTTCTGTCCTATTTGTGAGGTGGAAGGTGTTGCAGTCCAGGTGCTTCCCGAAGCCGTTAACGATCCCCCGCTTACAACAGCCGCTACAACATCCTGATTGGGAACTCCCGGTACAGATATACTGATCGGATTCTGATATCCGGCATAAACAACATCCATGAGTAACGGAGCTATTGTAGCCATCGGTTCCATGACAGTAAATTCGTCTGTAAATTCGCGTTTGAACGGTGTTCCGTCACGGCCCATAACTTCAATAAATCCACTGAATTTATTAAGTCCCCTGCTTCCTGTTGTTTCAAATAAGCCGTTTTTTTCATATGGCAACTCTTTGCCGTTGATGACTATACGCGGACGCTGGGTAGTGTCTACCGCTGCCAGTATTATTTCGGCGCGATATGGCGTGCCCTGCATTACAAATTTGGACTGAGGAACAACAAACGCACTCAACTGGTTTACCCTGACGTCTTTCAGGTCTATATTCTTGACCAGATCGTTGAGGACTTCACCTTCTGCCTGTTTAATATTGACCTGTAACTCGGTTAAGTAAGTTATGGCGGCAACACTCGGCATGTTTTCAAAAGAAGACAGAACCCATGATTTACCTTCTTTTTTAGCTTTTCTTGATGGTTCAGTCGATAAAGTATTCCGTACAATATTTTTCTTGGCCTCGTCCGGAATCTGCGCTATCATTGTTTCTCTGTAGCTGTCCAGTGATTTCTTCAGGTTTTCTCCCTGATACCCGCCCTCCGGGGCTATCATAATATCGGTCGAAGCATTTAGATTATCTTTCGATTTTAAATTATTTAAGTCGGCTTCTTTGCCATCGCTCTCTTTCGCAATTTCCAATTTCAGATATTCTATATAATCGAAAAGAGAATCCGTTTTGCTTTTTATATTCAGAGCCCGGTTATAAGAGTCCCGCGTTTTTTCAGGATTACCTCCGTACGAAGCATCGATGTCTGAATAAATTTGTTTATTACGTTCATCTGCGACTTTTATAGATTCCTGAAGATTCTCATTTACCAAGTCAAAACCATCCAACACTTCTGTAGGAACATTTAAAGCCAGCATTGCAATAAAGACCAGATACATCAGATTAATCATCTTCTGTCTTGTTAATTGCCCCCTACTTAAAGCCATTTGTTATTCCTTTTTTAGTTTTTAAATTATTTTCTTTCTCTTTAAAATTTTGGTTGGTTTGGGTTATTATTGGTTGTCATAGCCTGTAACAAACGCGCGTATACGTTATTCAGGGCTTCAATATGTTTTGTCATTTTAGCCGATTCTTCTTTAAACATGTAGCTGTCGCCAATAGCTCCATCATACAGGTTTTTCATTCTGTTCAGGCTATCGTTGATATACCTGATCGCAGACATTTGCTCTGTTATAGTGTTCAACTGTGCGCTAAACACATCATTTAACCCGCTTACATTCTGGTTTAATGTAGCAAGGTTATCTACAAATCCATTTGTCTCTGTAATTTGATTGTATGCGGTTAACAGTTTTTGGGAAGCCTCGTTTAAAGACTGTATCGTGTTGGAAAAATCTTCCAGATTTTGTGCCGTATCGGATATGCTCTGATTATATCCGGGCGCATTTCCTGTTTTAAGGGATGCTCTTTGATTTGTGCCGGATGAGATTTCACCAGGCGTTGCAGGAGCTATGCCACCCGGGGCAACACCGCCGGAAGCATGGACATTACCGCCTCCGACTATTACTACCGATCCGGCAGAGCTACCTATCCCTTTCTGTCCTTTACTTGCTTCTATGGTATTTGTATCGGCGACATCTCCATTAAAGGCTGCTCCTCCGACAATGATTCCCGAACCGGCAGGAATGGAATCTCCTGATGAATGATCGAAACCTGATATAAAAAATACCAACGCTTCGGTGATCATCCCTATCATCAATATTTGATTAGCATAAGGAAGATGTATAATTTTGAACATTGCCCCTATTATAACAATAGCAGCTCCCCAGCTATAGAAAATGTTGAACAACTTTTTCCCTGAATTGCTGGACAGAAAAATTTCTAAACTATTCATCTTCCCCATATAATTTCTTTTAGGTTTTAGTTAAACTTACCTTTCTCATTAAAGTTCCAGTTTCTTACACATCTGAAACCAATATATGAACGGCTTTTATCTTGGAATTCAACGGAACGGTCTCCTGATTTTACAGTAGCATCTTTCCATGAACCGCCTTTTATAATTTTACGTTTCAATACTTTTGGATCTGCCAGCACGGCTCTGTAACTGAAATCCGGATTAACTTCATCACTCATACGGTCTACAGATTCAGTGAAGGTGGTAGTCGTCCATTCTGCTACATTTCCGGCCATATCGAACAGGCCGAATCTGTTAGGAAGGAATGTTGCCACCGGAGACACTAAGTCTTTTAAATCTTTCGAAGCCCTGAAATTAGCCTGAGCTAAACCGTCGTTAGTATGGGTCTTGTTTGAATACCAAGGGTATATCAATTCCGAACGGCCATTTCTGGCTGCAAACTCCCATTCGGCTTCGGTCGGTAACCTGTATTCTTCAAACCCTTCCTTATTACATTTGCTTTCCGCTTTGTATTTAGCTGTACGCCAAACACAATAGGCATCTGCTTGTTCCCACGATACACCTACTACAGGGAAATTTTCGAATGCTTTGTCTGTGAAGTATGTATCTACATATCTTTCACTTTTAGCATTGGCAAAATCGGTCATCCATACCATAACATCCGGATGTATATTCAAAATGTATGTATTGGTAAAGTCTATCGGATCGCCATGCGATGTTCTTGATAATGTTTCGCGGATGATATCGCCTCTCATATTTATATAAGCTGTATCTTTAGATATAACTATAGAGCGGGCTTCCCCTTCTTTTAGCTTGGAGATAAATGCAAAATAACTCTTGAAATCAAACCAATCGTATTTATAGTTAAGAGCTGAGTTTACTAACCCCGACTTATCCGCTCCGTAAGGATTTCCTCCAATAACGCTGGCGATGGCGCTGGCTTCCCTTTCCGTTGGGTTTTTCCAAGGAATAGGTTTACTCCAGTTTATACGCTGTTTAATTCTTCCTGTATAGCCTTTTTCGGGTCTTACCTGCACCTTATATGTTGGATCACCGCCATAAGCAGGGTCCGACAGGCGTTCTCTGATAATAGAGTCGCGTACCGAATATACAAATTCGCGATATTGTTTGTTTGTAACTTCTGTTTCATCCATCCAGAATGGGCTTACGGCAACTAGTTTGCGCGCGATTGTATCTCCCCAAAGAGGGTCGGAACCCGTGCCTAATTCTATATTTCCACCCGGAACAAGTACCATATTGTCGCACGCGCGCGCTATATTATAAGGTAATAGCAAGCGTGTTTCTATTGACGGATCAATATATTTAGGTTTTCCGAATTTATATGAGACGCCGGCAGTCAATTGGGCTATACCATTATTATTCATATCTCCTCGTTGTCCGTCAAAAGCGTCGTCAACAACGATACCGCGGGCTTCTCCGAAGATTTGCCAGTCTTTTGTAAAATTAAATCCGACATTTAAGCCTAAACTTACGCCCATAAATGTGCCTGCAAGATTACCCCAATGTTCAAAACGCTGATATATCCCAACTCCTGCAAATGGATTCACTTCCCACTTGCGGTTAGGTTTATACCCGCTTACCAGGTTTAAGAAATTTACACTTACATCTCCGGTCATATTTATATAACGTAGATGTTGCATATAAAATTGTTCATTCTGTCCCCATTTTGTGGTATGGTATACATGAACGTTGCTTGCATCAACGGGGCCATAAACATAATCGACACCCTCTTTCCATCCCATGTAATCCCAAGCAGGGTCTTTTGTCAATAATGTCACATCATTTCCATCAGATCCTTGTTTCCACCATCTGGTATAGGTTCCGTTATAGCCGTCATTAAAGCCATGCAAACTACCTCCTGATAGTTGTAAACGAAGAGTAATAATATTACTCATCCGACGACCAATAGTAAGGGTTGGCGCGAAAGTCAATCTTGACAAGTATGATATGCGATTTCCCGGCACACCATTATCATCCTCCCCTTCATAAAGTTGGGCTCCGGCTCCCAATGATATAAACCAAACCGGATCCTTTAATAAATATTCATTTCGGGAAGGTGCCGAATACTGCACCGAACGTTCCGATTGCGCAAACGAAACTAATGAAACACAGAGCAGTAGAAGTGAAGTTAGTAAAGTTTTTTTGTTCATATGTTTTGTATAAGTTATATAACCATAAATCATGAATATGGCAAAGATAATATATTTTTTATAACTATTCTTTATTTTTTATTTAAAAGTTAGTGGTATAGGTAGATAGGGATTAATATTAATAAAAAAGGACTGCCTCATGAAGTTGGGCAGCCTCTTTTGTTATATAATTCAAGGTGTTACTTAGAAACTGTTTGAATTTTATCGAAAAATATTATTACAGGATCAGAAAAAAATTTGCTATAAAATTCAAACAGGTTCTAAGTAAATAACACGGGTCGGTGGCTTGATTTTCCTCGTCATTGCGAGCCTGAAAGGTGAAGCAATCAGGAAGGAAGCAACTATTTATTATCTTTTCTCCAGTTACTGAAAAAATAATGGACGGCAAAAGCTTCTTGCATACAATCTTCCAGTTCTTCAGAGATTTCTCCTGCCCTGAATCTATGAGCCTGATTAAAATCGAAAGGTGTTACATATTTACAGGGAATGAGGTATATATCTTCCTTTTCTTTGTCTGTTGAATCATAGTATAAATCCATCAGAAGCCAAGGCCCAGTCGTATTGAGTACGCATGAATTCTTTGTTCCCTGATAGTTTAATGCTTTCTGTGAGAAAACATTATCTATTACTTTCTTCATAAATGGATGTCCCTGAATGCTTGCCATCAAAGCATTATTAAACACTTCATTAACTTTTCTTCTGAATACTTTCCGATGGCTTTCGGGTTCTATGGCGAAACAGCAGAACTTGTCATGGAATAATTCATCCATTGGCATTATGGATTCATAATCAAAATCGACATACATCCCACCTAATTTATCCAGAATAAGATAACGGATAGCATCCCACCTCTGGACATTATATGGGAATTTGTTATATATGTCCCAATGCTGTGGATAGTATTTCATTACAAAATCAATCATCATTTTATTATCCCATTGGATATATTCCCAACCAAAGTAATCTCTTTTCCACGTTTCCCCCAATTCCTTGAAAACTGGGGGTAATGGTTCGTCAATACCAGACCATATCTGGTGAATAATTTTAGGAATGCTTTCTTTCATTGTAATATAATTTATTTATACTCAAACAAAATTGGATTGCGACTTAGCCAATCTAAAATTGAGCGTCAACAGCGTCTCTAACTCAGGTTTATATTGTTCTATATTTTCAAAGAATTGCAGGATGGCTAGCCT
>JAISES010000063.1 GCA_031263965.1 Prevotella sp.
CTTTTTAGGAAGCAAACATTTGTTTGGAGATCCTGGAGCCGCCACGGCAAATTCGAACGGTATAGTGAAACCATATGGTACGAATTTCTCAAAAATGTTAAAGATAATTGTTCAGTAAACTAAAGGCTGGTTGTCTCTGTTAAGTCTGGACAGAAGTGTCTTTCAGTATCTGCCACTTTTCGATTTTTTCATTCAATGTCATTCTCGCATTGGCAGGACTGGGTGAGGGTAGTGTCGTGTATATTCTCTCTTTATCGAAGCCAACGTATTTTTTGTAAAATTCCTCGGCCTTTTTACTGGTAAAGAAAATATACCTGATCTGGGGATATTGTCTAAAGAACTTCTTGAAGTCGTTGGGCTTCTCATTCTTAATATTACTATCTAAACTACCTGAGCCTTCGCAGGAATGAAGCACATCCCAGATGGCAATGTGATTGCCGGCCAGTAGCTTTATTTTTTCATCATAATTGTCCGGAAGCGTTTTGTTGAATAATGTAAAAACAATTTTCCAGAATTGGTTGCTTTTATGCCCGTACCGTTCCTGCCTGCGAAGCGATTCTTCACCGGGCATTGTTCCCAGAATCAATATTCGGGATTCGCTGTCTGCAACAGGTCCAAAAGCAATTTTTCTCATATCTGATCGGAGCCGGTTTATTTACCATCGATAAGCCGGTAGAACAAAGTTCACCGGAGATCCAGACCCGGTTTCCCGCAGGCCTGAATTCTTATTTCCTTATATTTGGTAGTTCCAGCCCGTATCCTTTTTTCCTGTCTTCTGCTTTCAGCATGAATGCGACTATAAGAGCCAGTACACCGAAGCTGGTGAAGATTATCATTGGAAGCGTATAATCGTAAAGTGTAATCGTTTTTTCAACCATTTTGGTAACTCCGTCTTTAGTTACTTCCTCCATCACTATTTTCGTCCCTATAACACAGTATTTGTCTAATACTTTCCCAATCAAATAAGGCACTCCCATCAATCCCCAGTTTTGCACCCAGAATATTAAAGCATAAGCTGTACCTAATTTATTTTCAGGAATGATTTTAGGGACGGAAGGCCACATAGCGGAAGGTACCAGCGAAAAACCAACACCTAACAAAACCATCAAAGCAGTAGCAAACCACCACACATTGAGTAATGGCACGGCAAAAAGAAAGTGAACGGTAATAAGGACTAATGCTCCTATTATCATAATCGTTGCACCTTTTCCTTTTTTATCATATATACCTCCGAAAAGAGGAGTTAAAAGTATTGCCCCAAAAGGAAGTATTGCCGGAATATTACCAGCAAATTCCGGTTCGATATTATATTTGTTGATCATCAAATCGACGGCATATTTCAGGAATGGGAATACAGCCGAGTAGAATAATACGCAAAGGAGTGCGATCAGCCAGAATCCTTTATTTTTTATAATATAAAAGATGTCCGATAATTTAAACGGTTCTTCGGCAGTCTCGTTTGTTTCAGTTAAAGATGCATCTAGTTTCTTGTCCATAACACAGAATACGGCGAATGCTATTAGTCCGATACAGAGTAATGCCAGCCCAAATAAGATCGGAGCAGATATGTTGCTGAAGTATTTTGCAATAGGAATTGCTCCGGATAAAGCAAGGGTTGTCCCGATACGTGCAACGGACACTTGTAGCCCCATCGCCAAAGCCATTTCATGACCTTTAAACCATCTCACTATAACCTTTGTCACAGTAATACCGGCAATTTCAACACCTACGCCAAATATGGCAAACCCTAGACTAGCCAACAGGACTTGCACATTGATTCCAAAAATTGTACCCTCCAATCCGGAACCATATGCAACCGCATAATATTTTAAAGCACATCCGATAAGCATTGTTATACAGGCTCCCAATCCGGTGAAGCGGACACCCATTTTGTCAAGGATAATACCTCCGAAAATAAGCATGAGAAGAAAAACATTAAACCATCCGTAAGCACTGGTGAAAAAACCATAGTCGGAACTATTCCATCCAAACTCACTTTCTAACATCTGTTTTAGTGGAGCCATTACGTCAGTAATAAAATACCCGCAAAACATGGTAAGGGCAACAACCCCGAGAACCATAAACCGGGCTGCTCTGGAATCACTTAATTTTTGTCTCAGAATTTCGGTCATTGATATAAATTATTAGTGTATTAATTGTTTATTTAATTTTATGATATGCAAAAATATAGAAAAGAATCAATAAAGTAATTCCAAATATCCAAAAGATAAGGCAAACCCGCGAAATTCTTATTTTTCCGACTATGCAAGTCATGCCATCATATGTTTTTTAATGAATAAATTGCATTGCCGGTATTTGCTTTCCGGTTATATTAAAAGAATAACTACCTTTGCATTGTTTTTATTATCAGGTAAATTTTCATTTTTGTTTATATAATGTTACTGATTTGGCGCTTATCTGATTTTATATTAATGTATTTATAATAAGTAAATTAAACTAAAATAATGGCATTACAATGTGGTATAGTAGGCCTTCCTAATGTGGGAAAATCTACTCTTTTCAACTGTTTGTCGAATGCTAAGGCGCAATCGGCAAATTTTCCTTTTTGCACAATAGAACCAAATGTCGGTGTTATCACAGTTCCGGACGAACGTATAAATAAACTGGCTGAACTGGTAAAACCGAACAGAGTAGTACCCACTACTGTAGAAATAGTAGATATTGCCGGACTTGTGAAAGGCGCCAGCAAAGGAGAAGGTCTGGGAAATAAATTCCTTGCCAATATACGCGAAACCGATGCTATTATTCATGTCTTACGCTGTTTTGACGATGATAATATCACGCATGTGGATGGTAGTGTAAATCCGGTACGTGATAAGGAAATTATAGATATAGAGCTTCAATTGAAGGATTTGGAAACTATCCAGGCCCGTATTCAGAAAGTTGAGAAGCAAGCCAAAACAGGAGGAGACAAGGATGCTAAACGCGCATACGATATTCTGATCCGGTTTAAAGAAGCTCTTGAACAAGGTAAATCGGCGCGGACAGTCAAGTTCGATAATAAAGAAGATGAAAAGGCCGCTAAAGAAGTATATTTGCTTACTTACAAACCTGTACTTTACGTTTGCAATGTAGATGAGGCTAGCGCCGTGTCAGGCAACAAATACGTGGATCAGGTACGCGAGTCGGTTAAGGATGAAGATGCTGAAATTCTTGTTGTAGCGGCAAAGATAGAGTCGGAAATAGCCGAATTTGAATCATACGAAGAACGCGAAATGTTTCTTGGTGAAATCGGTCTTGACGAATCGGGTGTTGCTCGTCTTATCAAATCAGCATACAAAATATTAGGCTTGCAAACATACTTTACCGCCGGTGTTCAGGAAGTTCGTGCATGGACATTTACTGCCGGATGGAAAGCGCCTCAATGTGCAGGTGTTATACACACCGACTTTGAAAAAGGGTTCATTCGCGCTGAAGTTATCAAGTACAATGATTTTATAACACTTGGTTCGGAAGCTGCCGTAAAAGAGGCCGGGAAAATGAACGTGGAAGGTAAGGAATATATAGTGCAAGACGGAGATATTATGCATTTCAGATTCAATGTGTAATTACTTGAAATTATAATACTAATCAGTGGCTTGATTATGTTTAAATATACGTTCGTTTATCTGGTACAGTTTCTGCTCGCAATCTACGATTGCGAGCAGGAAAAAGAACAAAACTATGAAATGATACTGTTTTCCGGTGTTGCGTAATATCAGTAAATATTTTAATATTAACGGTTCGATACCTAATTCTTTTCTACTTTATCTCTTCTCTTTTATAGACTTATTTATCTTAATATAAGCTATTTAACACAATTAACAACCTCCCGTTTTACTAATGTATTTAATAGGTGTGTCCCAAAGCATCTAAATTTGTACTAAAGGATTTTTAATACTCCTTTGGTTACATTTTACCATGAATTATAATGTTAACTAATTAAATTGGGTACGCTTATGAATAAAAGCTGTTTTTCGGGTATAAGGCCTTTAAGGAAGCTTATGCTTGTGTTTTCCCTTTTATTAATTTTTGATATAGGGGCTTATGCTCAATCAACGATTATTGCTAAGGGATCTGTTTTGGACGAAACGACAAGAGAACCGTTAATCGGGGTTTCTGTTGTCGAAGAGGGTTCTACAACCAATGGAGTACTGACCGATGTGGATGGGAAATTCGAAATAAGAGTTCCGGTTTCGGCACAGTTAGTATTTACCTATGTGGGCTATGATATTCTTACAAGGCCTGTATCCCAGTCGCTTATGGAGGTTCTGCTCTTCGAAAATTCGAAAGAATTGGAGGAAGTCATAGTTGTAGGATATGGTACTCAGAAGAAAGTTAATCTGACCGGCGCCGTGGCGGCAGTAAAGATCGATGAAAACATTTCCAGCCGTTCATTAACAAATGTATCTTCCGGACTATCAGGGTTAGTTCCGGGATTGTCGGTATTGCAGAGCACTGGGTTTGCCGGCTCTGACGGAGCCTCTTTGCAGATCAGGGGGCTTAGTACAGTCAATAATACGGATCCTCTGATCGTGGTGGATGGTATGCCGGATGTCAATATCAACCGGATCAATATGGGTGATATCGAAAGCATATCCGTATTGAAGGATGCGGCATCGTCTGCCGTATATGGTTCCCGTGCAGCCAACGGGGTCATACTGATCACGACAAAGGCGGGCAAAAACCAGAGTAAGGCAAGGATCAATTACACAGGGTCTTACGGGATCTCCAACGCAACGAATTTTTATCCTTATCTGGCTGATTACTCGCGGGCGATGGCATTGCAGCGCAGGGCGGCAGGAGCCGGAAACACAAATTCAGTATTCTGGGATGCGTCTATCGAGCAATGGCTGGCGATGAGCCTGGTCGATCCGGTACTGTTTCCCAATACAGACCAGTATGATGCAATGTTCCGTCAGGGAACCATTCAGAGCCATACGGTTTCTGCATCAGGAGGGAATGAAAAGATGAACTTTTATCTGTCTGTCGGTTTGGTGAGCCAGGAGGGATTGCAGATCAATAACGATTACGACCGCTATAATATGCGACTGAATCTCGATTATAAGATACGGGATAATATATCGGTAGGTATCAAGACCGACGGGCAATGGACGCAGACCGATTACCCGCGCGGGGCAGGGCTCGAAACAGCCGGATTGCAATATGCAGTATCGGGTATTCTGAATAAACATCCGGAAACAGGACAGTACGGGGGAGCAATGGCTGTCGGAGAAAACTCTGCCGCCGGAAATACGCTTGCCGAGTATGAATTGTACCGTAACGAGAGGACACAGCAGGAATATAATGCGAATGTCTATGCCGATTGGGAAATCATTAAGGGTTTGAAAGTCAATATAGGCTATGCCCTTAAATTTTATAACTATTTCATAAAGGGTTATCAGACGGTGGATACCCAATGGAACTTCCAGACAGGAATGGTGGCGCGGACAATGCCGCCCGACGACGGATTATCCAATACGATCAATCAGGGATACAAGACCATGTTGTCGGGAAGGATAAACTATGAAAGAGAGATTTTTAAAGGACATAACCTTTCGTTGATGTTCGCTGCTACGGAAGAGTATTGGTTCGACCGTTATTTGGGAGTGTTACGCAAGGAGCGTCTTGACCCTTCTTTGACCGAATTAGATGCTGCATTATCGGCATTGCAGATTCCGGGCTCAGGGAATACAGGCTATACAGATGACGAAGGCTTACGTTCTTATATCGGGCGTTTGAATTATTCGCTTCTGGACAGGTATTTACTGGAAGCCAATTTCCGTTACGACGGGTCTTCCAAGTTCTCACCGGGGCATCAATGGGGATTTTTCCCTTCGGTGGCAGTGGGTTGGAGAATATCGGAAGAGCCTTTTTTTGAAAAAATCAAAAATACAGTTGATAATGCCAAACTGAGAGCCTCATACGGTACATTGGGGAGTAACTCGGGAGTAGGACGTTATGAGCAAAAGAATACCTTAGCAACGACTAATTATATATTGAACGGAAGTATAGTAAAAGGATTTAGCGCCAATAAGATGATCAATAAAGATTTCTCATGGGAATCGGCCCGTGTGACAAATATTGGTTTGGACCTGGGATTTTTCAGGAATCATTTAACTGTTGAATTGGATTGGTATAATAAATTAAGGAGTGGTATGATCCGTCCGTCGGATTTGTCATCCTTGCTTACAGGATATAGTCCTCCTCGTAAAAATATAGGAGATCTTCGGAACAGGGGGATTGAAGCCAATATCGGCTGGAGATCCAGATTCGGGGACTTTAATTACAGTGTCAATCTGAATGCCTCTTTCAATCAGAACAGATTGGAGGAATGGAATGAGTGGCTGGGGAAAGGCTGGATATTTCTGGATATGCCTTATCACTTTGTTTATACTTTGGATTCATATCAGGGCCTGATCCAAAGTTGGAACGATATTTACAATGCTCCGTATCAGAGTAGCCAGTACATGGCGCCGGGCGACATACTGATCCGCGACCTGAATGGAGACGGACAGGCGAACGGTGAAGACAAGCATGCCTATTCTGACCGGATGCGGGATAATTTCACCGGACAATACGGATTGAACCTGTTTCTGGAATATAAAGGGTTCGATATATCAGCCCTGTGGCAGGCCAGTACCGGACGCTGGGATTTCTGGCTGGATGCATTTAACAATGTGAATGTACCGGCAGATCGTTTCGGATTTCAGGAATTCCATTGGAATGATACGTGGACACTCGATAACCGGAATGCCTCAATGCCGAGGCTGATAACCGGATCGGGAGGACGAAACAGGGAAGAAACCAGCTTCTGGCTATACGATGCCAGCTATCTCCGCCTGAAGAATTTACAGATAGGGTATGCGATTCCGAAGTCGATCCTGCGTAAAATATCTTTCGACCGTATCCGCATTTACGCAACGGCCGAAAACCTGCTTACATTCAGCAAATGGCCGGGAGTCGATCCGGAAAAGCCTAATGGCAGAGATGCCTATCCTTTGATCAAGACTTTCACCATTGGTGTAAATATAGGATTTTGATGACGAATTAAAAATGTAAATAAAAATGAAACAATTTAAATATTATATTCTGTTTATCGGAATTCTGGGTCTGTGTACTTCCTGTGTGGACGATTTGCTGAACCGGAATACAACGACACAGCTTTCTTCCGAAACTTACTGGAGAAATCCCGATGATGCTCTGTACGTTACTATGGGTGTTTATGAAGCGACCCGCACACTTTTCGGACGCGATTATTACTTCGACGGACAGGGTGAATTTCAATATACCAGAGGTACAAGCCTGGGATCGGGAACATGGAATCCGAGCGCCAATGGCAGTGGATTCAGCTATATGTGGAATAATGCCTACAGGGTTATAAACCGCGCCAATTTTGTGATTGCCAATGTGGAACCGATGATTGAGAAAGAAACACTTGCGGACGTTAAAACAAAGTTGGAGCAGATCAACGGGGAAAATCATTTCCTGCGCGCATTAGCCTATTTCCGCCTGATTCAATTATGGGGCGATGTTCCGTATTTTGCACATGTATTAAGTGGAAACGATGAGGCTACATCTTTGCCGAGAATGCCGATCGCCGAGATTAAAGATAATATTATCAATGACCTGACATATGCAATTTCTGTGTTGCCGCCTAGCTATTCGTCGTCGGATAAAGGACGGGCTACACAAGTGGCGGCTTATGGTTTCCGCGGAAAAGTGAAACTGTACTGGGCTTCATGGAAGAAGAACGGATGGGACGAATTGCAAGGATTTACGAAAGATGCCGGTGAGGCCAACACTTACTTCCAACAGGCAGCACAGGATTTCAATCAGGTAATTACCGGCTATGGTTTGAAACTCTATAAAGATGGGGATCCGGGAACGGCCGATAATCCGAGTTATTGGGAATTATTCAATGCCACCAATACGGAGTATGATCCCGAAATTATCTTTTCAGTACAATTCGGAGGCCCTAACATGCAGGGGCAAGGAGAAGAACTGTTGAGGGATTTCGGCACACGGACTACCGGTAATGCACAATGCTGGATTTCAACGAATAATCGTTTGGCCGACCGTTACCAGTCGCTGACGACAGGCGATTTTTTGGATCCGGTTATTTTGAATTCAAGTGCAACGCTTCCGGGCGGAGCCTGTAACCCGCAAACTTATGAGAACCGCGACTACCGGATGAAAGCTACTATCCTGTGGGATGGACAGAGCCTTCTGCGCATCAGTACCGACGGAATGACGCTGGGTGCGTCTATGCCGTTCAAATTCGGTGCCAGCGACGGTGTTAATAATATCAATTATGATGCGCCGGGTATTCCGGGCTATCTTTTCCGCAAATGGGTTCGCCAGTGGGGTGGAGCCGAACGCAGCCAGGGCCCGCAGGATTTCTACCTGATGCGCTTGCCGGATGTTTATCTGATGTATTGCGAAGCCGAAAATGAAGTAAACGGGCCGTCATCGGGATTAGTCGATCTGATTGATAAAATCAGAAAAAGAGGTAATCTGCCAGGGTTGGCTCCTGCGAAATATGCAGATAAAGCTGAATTTTTCAAGGCAATTGAGCAAGAACGCATTGTCGAGCTGATTGCCGAAGGTCACCGTCCGTTCGATATTCGCCGCTGGAGAAAAGTGGAAGAAATATGGGGAGCTCCCGGTGGTTTGGGCTTAACGATGTTTAACACTCAGGGAGGAAGAGTTAGGGATGAATTCAGAAGCGTTCCGGCCAGGGATTACCAACGGTACTACATTTATCAGATACCGACCGCCGAACGTGAACGTAATCCGAACCTGACACAGAATCAACCATGGTTATAAAATATAAAAAAGCAAGTATTATGAGAAAGAGTATTATATTCTTATTATTTATCATATGTGCGGTTTTCGGAAATCAATCCTGCGGCGATGCTCCGATTGATGACGACGGGCTGTTGATAACAGACAGGACGCAATGCTATATGAGCATGTTTGAGCTGATGGGACCTGACAACCGGACTGTTCTGGTCAGCGGAACAGTTATCGACACGGTTAATTGTACGGTTGTGGCAACCGCCAAATTCGGCACAAATATTAAGCATGTGAAACCATATTGCAGCTTGGTTACGGATGCGAAACTCGAGCCGGCCATGGGGGTATGGACAGATTTTAGCCAACCTTGTCAATATACGGTGATCTCTGGCAACCGGAAGGTGAAGAAAACATATACGATCACGGTGGCGGTTCAAGGACAATAATTGTTTAAAAATTAAAGTTATGAAAATATTTAAATATTTATTCTTAATTATCCCTGTGGCGCTCTTTACATCGTGTAGCGACGATAAGGAATCGAATGTGAAAAACGACTTTCTGAAGAAAACAACTTCTCCGGCAATAGTCGGGGAAACCATAGAGTTTGCCTATGCAATGGGAACAACTTCGGGCCGCCTGAATACGGCGGAAGCAGTAGCTTCTATTCCGGGCGCACAAGGAACCGGATTCGGGCTGTATTCTTACTATACTGTCAGAACCGGACCAACCGAAGCTTCGATACAGACAGTGAAGGAAACCTCTACGAATGGAGCGACTTCTACGGCTGCAATGGAGGAAAAAGTGGATACACATTATATGAATCCTGTCGTTCCCTTAGGTACAAGCCGGTCGGATCTGATTGCTGCTACCCTGCGTTATTATTACGTAGTACCTGAAGAAGCGCGCGGAAAAGAATTTTCCCTGAGATTTGCAGCAAAATCTACGGATGGGGGATCGGCTTCGTATCAGACACCCGCATATAAAGTATCTAAAATGGATATGAAGCGTTTGATAGTAATGACAAACAGCAATGCTTGTTATTTCTCTGTCGCAGATATGGAAGCATATACCAAAGAGGAAGTGGAAAACCGGAATTTGTCGGAAAAAATAGATTTCGTTTACATGTACCAGGCTCAATTGGGTGGGTTTACGTATAATCATGCTTTTGTATCACCCGGAACGGATCCAATGTTTGTGGCTATTCCCGCAAACATTCCTCCGGGCTGGACAAAAAACAATACACTAATGGAAAAACGTGTAGATGTAAGAGATGCGCAATTGAAAGGGAGTATTCCGAATGTATATATCGATGATATTGATTTCGAAACCCTTAATTTGAGTGCGGCAGTAGATTACGTACTTGATTGTAAGGCAGAGGAAGGCGCTTTTATGAAGACGGCGGATGGGAAATATGCGGCCTATATATTCATAAACTCTTTGAATACAGATAATGGAGGCACAATGACGGTCAGCATAAAACGTTATCCGTTGAAATGAAAAAATATCTTTTTATCTCTCTCTTAATGTTTATAACATTGGTAAATCCGGGGTTTTCGCAAACCCCGGCCAGTGTTGCAGATCCTTACACTTCTATCTATCAGACTCGCTTGGACGATCCTCTGGCTGTTTATTTCACGCCTGAAAATTTCAGAATTACGGCTGACGGAGTCACTGATGTTTCGGACGCATTGCAGGAAGCGATAAACAAGGTGCAGGAAACAGTCCGCTATGGTATTGTTTTTATTCCGGAAGGCACATATCGGATCAGTAAAAAAATCAATCTATGGAAAGGGGTGCGTCTGATCGGCTATGGCAAGAAGAGGCCGGTGATATTATTAGCTAAGAATACTTCCGGTTTTCAGGATGGCGCAGGGAAATACCTTTTTCATTTCGTTTCCGACAGGCCGCGGCGTGATGCACAACAGGTTGCCGATGCCAATGCCGGTACTTTCTATACGGGTATCAGGAATATAAATATCAGAATAGAAGAAGGTAACAGGGCAGCTATTGCGGTTCGTTATCATGCAGCCCAACATTGTTTTTTGTCTCATATGGATTTTAACCTCAGTACAGGAAATACCGGAGTGGAAGATATTTGTAATGAAATAGAGTTTTGCCGTTTCTTTGGAGGAGATTATGGTATTAAGACCGGAAAAACGGCTCCCGGATGGCAGACTCTGATTATAGATTCTTATTTTGAAAAACAGGGTAAAGCAGCTATTGCTACCGAAGAAGCAGAAATGTTAATCATCAGGAATCATTTTAAAAATATTCCGACGGCTGTTTCCATCAATGAGGACCGGTCAGAGCAATTATGGATTTCCTGTTCACGGTTCGAAAATATAACCGGTCCTGCAATTATTGTGAGTAACGAGAGCCGTCCTAAGACTCAGATCAATTTTACGGATATTATTTGTATAAATACTCCTGACTTCCTTCAATTCAGAGGTTCGGGGCAAAATATATCTTCAAAAGACAAAATATATCATGTGAAAAAATTTTCACACGGGCTTCACTACGAAAATATGAGTATTTGGCCTGAGATTAAGACGATTTCCGAGATCGAGCCGTTGAAGAAGGCTCCCGCATTGGTTCCGTCCGATATTCCCCAGCTTGCGTCTACGGATTCCTGGGTAAATATTAAATCATTGGGAGCAATAGGTAATGGTATCGCCGATGATACTGAGATATTAAAAAACGCCATAGCTAATTACACAACTATCTATCTGCCCTGCGGGCATTACAGGGTTACAGAACCTGTTATACTGAAACCCGGAACAAACATCGTAGGGCTTCATCCGTCTATTACCCAGATAATGTTGCGCGACAGTACTGCAATGTATCAGGGAATAGGTTCTCCGCTGCCGCTACTGGAAACACCTCAGGGAGGAGTTAATATTGTCAGCGGTATCGGTCTGAACACATCGGGCGTGAATCCTCGTGCTGTGGCTGCCAAATGGATGGCCGGTGAGAAATCGATGATGAATGATGTGCGTTTTACCGGCGGACATGGTACATACGATCTGAAAGGAAGAGAAGTCAGGGTATATAACGATAACCGCACAACGGACGGCATCCCTTACCGTAAATGGGATACCCAGAACTGGAGTTTGTGGATTACCGATGGCGGAGGTGGAACATTCAAGGATATCTGGACTCCGAGTCCGTATGCTTCGGCGGGACTATACATTTCGGATACACAGACCGGGGGACGGATCTATATTATGTCTATTGAGCATCATGTGAGGAATGAAGCAATTTTTGACCGCGTATCCAACTGGAAAATATACGGGTTGCAAATGGAAGAAGAAAGTGGTGAAGGTCCTTATTGCCTTCCCCTCGATATACGTAATTCCAGTAATATATTATTTGCTAATACTTTCTCTTATCGCGTAAGCCGTATGACGACTCCTTATCCTTATGCTATACGTACCGAAAATTCAAGGGATTTGTATTTCAGGGGATTGCGGACATATACATGGACCAAATATTTATTCGAGAATACCTTGTATGATGCCGGTAGCGGTATCGGAATACGTCCGCGTGAAATCGCTTACCTGAATGTAACGGACACTGCGGCAGACCGGTATCCAAGTCCGGATGTAGACAAATTAGCCGGTGGTTTTGATTTTATAGATGGAGCTGCGGTTGACAGTGAAGGAAATCCGTACTTTATTGATTACAAATGGCAGCGCATATACCGGTGGAATGTATCGCAGAAAAAGCTTGAACTTATATGTGAACTGCCTCTTCATCCGGTTTCGCTATCTTTTGATACGGAAGGGAACTTATTGGTCGTTACCCGTTATGTACAGATTGAATCTGTCTTTAATAAAGGCGACGTCAAGGTAATTGCCATGGATCCCGATAATCCGGTTGAAACTATCACGGAATTGAAAGAAGTCCCGTTCTCATCTATTGATAAAGGCAAAATTAAAAACATTGTTTATCAAGCATCAAGATACCGCATCGAACATAATGTGGACGCTGCTCTTGCTGATCCGGTAAACACCTGCTTTGTAGCTCCTGACGGAATTACCATAATACCTTATACCCAAGATCTGGCACAGACCTATTCTTTAAAGGTTTCGCAACCCGGTAAGAAAATATATATATCCAGTAATGCTGCTCAAAAAACATATTCCATGGATATTGACGATCGGGGAAGATTCGTTAATCCGTCGTTGTTCGTACAGGACGGGGAAACGGATGCACTTGCAATACCTGATGGTGATGTGTATATATCATCCGGTAATATTCTGGTATATAATAGTAACGGGGTTTTTAAAAGATGTATTAATATTCCCGAACGACCATCTTCATTGGTATTAGGCGGTAAGAATCGGGATATATTATTTATTTGTGCTCGTAAGGGATTCTATTGTGTGAAAGTTAGTATTTAATTTGCAATTCAGTACTACACGAGGCGCCGCCCCAAAAGAGCACATTGGGGCGGTTATTGTTTAAAATCTAATTATTGATATAAGTTATCAATAATAATTATCACAACATACTCTCTGTCATCCTGAGGAACGAAGGATCCCGTTTCTCCATAACAAAATATACACGAGATGCTTCCTTCCGTCAGCATGACAAAAATGAAAATAATGTTGCATTAAATTGTTGTCACTGCTTATTTGTTGAGAGCCTGAAATTATACTCAAAAAGAAACGGATTGCGAATTAATCAATCTAAAATTTAGAGTAAGCAGGGTCTCTAACTCCGGTTTATATTGTTCTATATTTTCAAAAAAATGGTGAATCGCTTCTCG
>JAISES010000088.1 GCA_031263965.1 Prevotella sp.
CCTCTCTCTCCGCGAGACTAACATTTGAAAAGTGGCTTACAGAGCCACTTTTCTTGTTTTAATGCGGTACTGAACGTTATTTTCCTCAACTTATTACTATCCCACGCTATCCCATGAAATAGCACTTTATTTCGTTAATTTTCTACCGTTTTGGCGGTTGGTAGAAAAAGTGGTAGAAAATTTTTCTACCTTTGGGAAAACACTAATCATTAAGCGGTTATGGAAACACTTGCAATGCGGATAGTTTTTGACCAAAAAGGGAAGGCAAAAAAAGATCCAAAGAAAAAAGCGATGATACACATCGAGGTTAGAGATACAGTCACTAATCAAAAAACGTATATCCCTACCAATGTAAAGATACTCTTCGAGCATCATACTAAGGATGGAACAATTATCAGTTCGAAGCATCCCAACGGCGCCATACTCCGGAAGAACGTACAAAGTGTATTCAATAAAATAGAAGCATTTGTATTATCTGACAAATGCAAGAAATTTGAAGATATACAGAATTGGGGCAAAGCCGATGATGAATTAACAACTAATGTAGTCGATTTCATCCGTGCCGATTTAGTCAGGCGTGATGTTTCCTATACTACACTGGAATATAATAACTCATTTATCAAACGCCTGGAGGAATTTGGAAAAATCAAAACTTTTAAAGATTTATCCTATACCAATATTGAAGACTTCGATTTACACCTGAAGAAAACGATCAAGTCTCAGCCTACATTATATAAGCGTCATTCCCTGTTCAAAGGATATATAGAAAAGGCGAGAAGACGCGGACTAATAAAAATAAACCCTTACGATGAATTTATATTCAAAAAAGGAAAATCCGATGACCCTATTTACCTGATCGAAGCCGAAGTAAAGCAAATCATGGATTACGAACCAAAGGGAGTACCCAAAGAGAGACTGCAAAGAGTAAAAGATTTATTCCTGTTCCAATGTTTTACGGGGCTATCTTACAAAGACACACAATTTTTCAGCAAAGAACAGATTGTTACAATAAACGGAGAAGAACAAATACATGGCACTAGGGAGAAAACGGGAGTGCCATATGTAATTTATCTTCTACCCCAAGCAAAGGAGATATTGGATAAGTATGATTATAAACTACCTGTAATCAGCAACCAAAAATACAATGATTATTTGAAATTACTAATAGGATATACAGAAATTGATAAAGATGTTACCACGCATACCGGCAGGCACACGTTCGGCACCTATTTAATAAATAAAGGAGTAAGTATTGAAGCCATACCTAAGATTATGGGGCATACCAATATGAAACAATCGCTTCTGTATGCGCGTATGTTAGGAGTAACCGCCATCAATGAAATGAAAAAACTGCTCGATGCTGACGAAATACAGGACGAAGATGAAGAAAGCTAAGTTAAAAATATCTAAACTTTTTATTTTTTTATTATCCCATATTATAGCACTCTATCCCATACTGTTTCTTTTAAAAATCAACCTGTTGATGTGGGTTGATTTTTGTTTTATCATTGTTCTGCTAATCAAAATTCAGGACTATGAGTACGCTGACAGTAGGGGAATTTATAGAACTTTCGGACCTGTTAAATATAACCGAAGAAGATATCTCAGGCAGATCGCGCAATGAAGAGGTTGCAATCGCACGTGAAGTATATTGGTATTGTTTAAACCTTCGGGGGTTGGGGTATCGGAGAATATCACGGTTGACCGGACGCAGAAAACAGACCATATCGAGCGGAATACGTACAATAAAGAATCTCATCGAAACAAACCACCCTTTAGTGGAACCGTATAAAAATGTAATAGAGATTTTCGTATCAACCGCAAACCAACTCAATCCGATTATATAATTTAAAATCAAAAAAAATGAGCAGAACCCAAACGCCAATATCAGGCATAACAACAACGTCCGTATATAACGACGGCGATACATATTCGCTTGTTAACCTTCGCCCTAAGAACGGAGCTATGTATCCGGTATCACCGCGCAAAATAGTTCAGGAACTGTCACAGAAGTACGATATCGTTTTTGTACATCAGAATAACGATTACAAGAACTGGATAGGCGTTATCAATGACAGTGATTCCTCATCCGTATATTGGGATATCCGGTATCAGGGCGAACCGCTTAAGACCATAGCGACCATACAGGGTACGATCAATAGCGTTCAGCAGATCGGCAATACCATATCATTGATAACCGGAGACAATATCTATTACCTGTTTTATCAGAATAAGGGATATACTTTTTTGGGAGAGATACCGCAAATACCGGTCATCGGATTAAAGACATCGGATGAAATGTCTACTATCACTCCGGGATTTTATTTTACTGATTTATATGGAAGGTCAGGTGATTTTGTTTCCGGTGTTACCCCTGATAACTTTATAGATGCAACCAAAGGCCTGGTGAATAAAGCGATGGATGCCATTATGAACGGCTATACCGATAATGACGGTGTTTTCCATGAAGGGCTTGGATTGCAGCTATTTGATGCTTGCTTTATCCGGTATGCGTTCAGATTATACGATGGAACATTAACAAAGCATTCGCCTCCTATATTAATAATGCCTGTGCGATCTATTGCCGGAAAAGAAGAGGAAGGAAGCGATGATTCTATTAAATCAGTCTTTTATGGATTCTTTCAACTCCCTATACCATTCGATGATAGAAAAGGACTTATTTATAATTCCAGAGTAAATGTTTATGGTTATAGAATATATATACATTATAATTTTACTGATTTATGGAGTGACGGCAGATGGGTTGATTATACGAACTGGAAGGACATAATCCAATCGGTAGATATTTTCATGTCCGCTCCTTTGGGCATTTCCAATATAGAGAATATCAGAAAAGATATGTCTACCGCATATAGCTCGATCAATGCACCTTCTTGGAAAAAGTACAATCTAATAAAAGGTATTTCACCCGAAGCATTAAAGAATGTATCCAATACCTCTACTTTTTATTTAATCAAAAGCATTCCCCTGGGAAGCAGCAAGAGTATTTTAGATCCTGAGCCGTTCCCTTCTTCTGACGATTCGGATATATCGAAGATGGAGAACCTGATTTATCAGGAAGTGATGACTGATGACAATTTTTCTAATCACAAACATGGCGCAGAGGTCAGTTATACTTACAACAACAGGTTGCATCTGGCGAATATAAAGACGACTTTCTTTGAAGGGTTTAATCCCGACTATTTCCTGTGGTATAATACCGCTGATACAGCCGACGGTAATTACAACGGTTTCAAATATGCCGATGCGCAGGGCCCTAAATATGCGAATCTTCTTATTGAAGTTGAAATAAACACAGGACTCACCAATCAAAAGGAATACCGGTATTTAAGCGATCCCCCTTATTTTCCTGTTTATAAAATGTTTATGAGCGCGTTCATTTCCTATCCTGATCCCAGGGCAAAACGGATTACCATTTACAGGCAATCGGGCGGTCAATGGTACCGTGTCTTTACAGCCCCGCTCGAAACCCACAACCTGTTAAGCCTGTCATATTGTATTACGGACAGTTTAAAACCTTTGGTTGAAACCTCTGCCGATCCCGTAACCGCTCCTGTTCCGACAAGCCATCTTCCTTCAATAACCGAACCAAACAAAATCAAGGTTTCGGAATTAAGCAATCCTTTGCGGTTTCCCAATATCAATACTTACCAGGTTGGCAACGGTACGATTCTGGCGATGGCTACCAACGCTATGAATGTTTCTGACCGCAACTACGGGCAGTACCCGTTATATGTATTCACGACCCAGGGGGTATGGACGCTGAATGTCGGTGGCGGTGAAGTGGTTTATTCAACGCAGACGGCTCCCGCTTCCGCTGAAAGCCCTACGACAGGGATAGTCGGGGAAACGCCCCTCGGTGTTGTGTTTACCACGCAACGCGGACTGATGATAATCAACGGCCAGCAGGTACAGTTCATTTCTCCGCAGATAGAACAGGTTCCTATGGTATTGAATATGGAAACGAACAGTCATTGCGATGGCGTTGTGTTTCCTGCGGAACACAGGAAGTTTTCCGAACTGCTAAAAGGATTGTCCGGCCTTATATATAACCATTACGAAAACGAATTGATCATCAATGTAAAAGATGCCGGATACAATTATATACTCAATTTCGACAACCAGCAATTTTATCAGTCTACGGAAAAGCTGGATATATCCGTCCTGAACGCATTCCCCGAACTGTTCGTTATAGACGGCTTCACACTGAAAGATTACGCCTCTGCTGAAAATCCGCTGGCCCATGTCAGTTTTATCCTTCGTCCGTTGCTATACGGCACACCCGATATTAAGCGGCTGGAGCGCATGATTCTGAACGCCCTGCTGTATAATGTAACCAATCCGGCAGGGAATAAATTCTCATTGGCCATGGTGCACCATTCCAATGACGGGGTTAATTTCAGGGCAACGATAGGATTCCCGTTGAAAGAAGGCAACCACAGGGATTTTGATATGGGATTATCCTCCGGCTCCAAGCATAACAGGTTTCTTTTTACCTTTGCCGGCGTTGTAGACGAAAAGAGCCGGTTCAATTTAATCAACACGGAAGTCGATAAAGAATACAATAATACTAAGATGAGGTAAACAATAAAGGGGTGTTAAGCCTCTTGATTCCCTGCAATACTTGATAGCGATATTTAGTTATCCATACTAAGTGCCTATTTTCCATTATTCAGGGTTTTTGTTAAATCCTTTTTCTATAAGTTCGTTAAAGTCGTGAGTATCATTTGTATTGTCTTTTTCAGCGAAATACATATACAAATCACTACCAGCTATATAACCAAGAAAAGCATCTATTGTATAATTTTTTTCGCCCGACTCAACGGCATTTATTTGGTCTATCCTTATATTCCCTTTTTGAGCCACACGATAAGCGGATATGCCCCGATCTTCACGAAAAGCCCTAAGCCTTTCGCCTAGGACTTCCCGGTAATTCTTTTTATCCATTTTATTTTATATTAAAGTGTTTTTTGATGTAACTTTGAGATACGCCGGTAAGTTCTGATAATGCTTTTATTTCTTGGTGCTTTGCTGATTTTGAAAGAGTATAGTCTTTTAATTTTTCATCATTACCCATAGTGATAGATTGCTTTAGCTCTATTAAGCCTTCATTGGTGTTATCGGTATTTACTTCCTCTTTTTTTACAACAAAGAAATCTTTATCGTATGTGCCATCTTTCCATTCATTTATTACTTCTTGGAAATCTGAAATCTCATAACCTCTTTTTTCGCATATAACTTCTATTTGCGATTCTACAGATATTAGTCTGTTATCTGCACTTTTTATATAAAGCTCGATATCGCTTGAGCCATTCAGTTTGCTATTTGCTTCATGATCTGAAACTCTTACTTTTAAGCCTTTGATGTTATAATATGCACTCATGATTTCTTTTTTTATTGTTCTCTTAATTTGATATATCAAAGATAGTGCGTTTTTTCGTACTATGCAAATATTTAGTGCGTTTTTTCGTATGTTTTATAACATATTATTTATAGAAGCTGAAAGCATATTTTTAACTAGCAAACCCGTAAAATAAATAAAGCCTGTCATCCCGACAGGCTCTATCCGTTGTTAACTTAATTTTAAACTATGAAACATACTAATCAAAATTTCATCTCATATATTTTTTCGCATACTTCAAATACTTCTCTTTGGCTTTCTGCCTTTCTTCGGGAGTTGATTTGTTATTCCTATCCAACGGAGTAGAATAAAATATCGAATCTCTCAATGAGAGTACGCACGCGTTTTTAGGGAGCCATTTCTTACGCTTCAGTTTAGTTATTTCATCCCTGGTTACCGATACAAGTTTATCTCCTGAAGGAAGTCCCATCAACAACACATGAAACTGTTTGTTGAACGCCTTTTGCTTCATGTCGGCCAGGCGAATGGCGAGGTTCATTTTAATGGCGTGCCGGCGATAGAATAGCCAGTTTAACAGCCATATCCGATATTCCTTAAAATCTGAAACTATATCTTTGAACATACGATTTGTTTTATAAAAAACACCCGGTAAAGATACATATTAGCGCATTGGCTTGCCGGCATACCGGCATTGTAGTTTTCTGCCCATTAGAAACTCGATACCCCGACAGGCTTTTTAGTCTTATGCTTCGGTTCATCACCTGTCGCTTTCGGCAAAGGAAGATCCCGGCAGATATAACAGCCTATCATGCGCGTCATAAGTATATCGTCATGCTTGCCTTCTTTGGCTCCGAACGATTTGTTTTTCTTCTGTTCATATACCCTTGCCTCGTTCAGGGCTTCTTCGTTACGCTCTATATAACCCTCTTCGCGGAGTTCAGCCACATAGTTTTCAATAACCAAAGGCTTGGTGCTTTTATTTGTATGCCATCCATACACGGCCGGTTCGCCTTCTTTTATCTTATCCGCAGGTGTACGGCTATACAGGTTCTTGTAATAGTTTGAGATAGTATCGAATATAAATTCCGAATTATCGTACTTCGATTCCGATTCGTAAGTATTGCTTTCCACTACCAGAAGCGCGTTACAATAGAACGTTGCTATCTGCGCGGCCACCCACAAAGCGATATCCTTATCGATACGTCCGCGCCATTCCGCGACAATTTCCGGTTTGCCTTTATGCATCATCCAATATCGGTCGTAAACCACGATAACGCCCCAGTCGGCTTTCTCCGACAATCCTTTCTGCGGATCGAAAACCACTACATAGCGGTTCGATACATTGATATCCGTATCGGGATATTCCCATATCCTTAACTTATCCCTTTCGCGCAGTTCTTTCAGTTTGCTGTCTCCGGAAGATAAATCTTCCAACACCTGTTCATCCGCAATGAATTTGAGGTCGGATAATATTTCTTTCCTTCTCTTCGGTTTCAGTTTGGCAAGGTTCGGGGAACAGGAAGAAGACAAAGTGCCGATAGCTGCCGGCAGCTTGCAATCTTTGCGCATGGTTTCTATATCTTCCGCCCTGAATGCGGGAGTACCCGAATCTTGGAAGGCTTCAATATCATCCGAAGGGTATTCCTGTCTCATTTTCGTTTCACTAGGAAGTTGCGCACGCATAGATCTCCTCCAATTGATATTCTCCAATGTGCAGCCCTTGTGATTTGTAAATAGATTGATTTCATATTTATTCATTGATGATATAAAATCTTCTATTGTTCCTTTCTTTAGTTTTCCATTATGCTGAAGATAGTTTCCGTTAAATGGCTTACTGTACATATCTATCATATACCATTCTACGAAAAGGTAATCATACACCGATTCGCCTTTCTTGGCTTTTTCCCATTCCGCATTGAAGTGGTCTCCAATACCATTAGCGGTACTCTCCCGGACAATCATCGTATAGGGTTCGGCGGGAATGGAAGATATAATAGATGCTTCCAGGCTCTCCGGATTATTGTTTTCCGTATTGGGAAAATAAGCAATTTCGGAAAAGTGCGCCATTTTTGCATCCTGCGAACGCACCGAATTAGGATCTTCTGCTGTTCCTACTGTAACGAGACACCCACGTTCCGGTATTTCTTTTATATTTTGTGTCCCTTGAAAAGGTTTCAGGCAATGTTTGATGCCGTTTATCGGAATCATATTATCAAGCGAGCGAACAAGCATCGCCCTGATATTCTTCGAAGCATCTTGCAAGTGCGCGCATATTACGCTGTTCCAGTTTCTTTTATGGATGATCTGTATCCACTTCATATAAAGCTGCACAAGAGTTGAACCGCCCCATTGTCGCGCCTTCAATAGTATTAAACGAATCGGCACCCCTGCCAATCTCATTTTTTCTAAGCGGTCTAATAATCTTCGCTGCCCCCTGTTCAGTTTGAAAGGGACATCTTTCCCTGTCAGTTTATGCCGGATGGTAATACAGGATATGGCAAAATATTCGAAGTCGTATTTATAGCGAAGTTCGCAGAATCCTACCCAAAAATCAAAATAAGCATCTTCGGTCAGCTCCTCATTATTCGCCTTGAATAGTTTAGCGATAGAACCATGCTTTATAAGAAGCTGATAAACTTCTTCTTCCATCATCGGTTCAGGTATGCGCAATAATGGTGAGGGTGCGTCCTTTATTGTTAGACACACCCTTTCACCCTGACATCCTTCCCCCGTTACAGGATCGTACGGTTTATTTATTTCTTTATGCCTCTGGGCGTTCTGCTCTAATATTGAATCTATATCGATCAATCTTTATCATCCTTCCGGAATAATCTGCTTACAAGCGGTGATTGTGATTGCGCGATCGCGTCCAACTCTTCATCGCTGACAGCAAAAGGAAGGATATAGCGGAACAGCCAACGGCATTCATTCAGGTACTCTTTAGGATCTGTCAGCGTAGCAAGACAGTCGAACGCTTTTTCGATTACCTTATCCTGCTTTACCCTGTCGTGCATGGTATCCCTTAATTCTTTCGCTAATATATTCTTGCTGCCCTGCGGTCTGCCGTTGGGATTGTTGGTTTGCCCTTTCTTCAATCCGCTTTTGCCTTTTACTCCTGACATTTTGTTTTGTTATTTATAGACTTAACAAAAATAGAACATTATCAGCCTGTTAGAAAACCGGGCGCGCGATACTTTTCTGCCCACATCCCGATTATCGCATCATCAGCAAATTTAAATGCCGTAAAATCTTTTATTTGTTGCTCAACATTAAACAATTACGGTTTATGATAGGAGCAGCAATAAACGCGGGTATAGGATTGGCGGGTTCCATATTCGGCGGCATTAACGCGGCAAAGCAACGCCGGAAGATGAATCAGTATCTCAACCAACAGGATACAGAGAACAAAGCGTGGTACAATGCCAATGCTTTATCGGACTATACGCAGCGCGCGGATGCCCAAAACTTAATGGGACAACTTAGGAATACATTGACCAAGCAAAATAAAATAGCCGCGAATACCGCCGTTGTAACGGGCGCTACGCCTGAACAGCAAGCGGTGCAGAAAGAACAATCGAACAAAGTTATATCCGATACCTTCTCGAATCTCGGTTCGATGGGACAGCAGTATAAAGACAGGGTAACGGATAAGTACCTGTCGCGCAGAGATAGTATTGCCAATCAGCGTATGGGTATGATGGAAGGCGCGGCCCAGTCGTATGAAAATCTTATGGGTAGCGGCTTGAATATGCTTGGCGGTTCATTATCCAGTGTTATCGGAGGTTTGAGCGCCGCGAAGCCCGCAACAACCGCAATCCCGTCTACCGCGCCGTTGCAGCGGACAATAAGTAATGTGGTTCCGACCGTCAGCGCTCCCGGCCCATCGGTAGATCCTACTAAAGTTATAATGACAAATCCATATTCGTAAGCTATGGCTATACTCGATGATATATTCAGTAAGAAAGAGAATAATCCTGCCGCTTTTCCTGTCAATGATCAGGATTTGAAAGAAGCGGCTACCAATATGCCTGAGATACCTGTTACTAAGGCAAGCGACCAGGATAATAAGCAGCCTGCGGAAATCATACAGACACAACAGGCAGGTACTCCGGCAGTTTCCAATAACACAGCTGTGGCAGATGCCGTGCAACCCGCTACTGTCACACCACCGGTTGCAGGTAATAAATGGGGATATAACCAAAGTGAAATAGATGCTCTGTCGAAAGCCGGCTATACTCCCGATAAACTGGATTACTTCCTTTCCGGCTTCGATCTGGCTAAAGGAGAAAGTTTTATGCAACGTATATATGAAGCATCAATGCCCAAGCCTGCCGCACCAGACGAGAAGCAACTGAAACGCGCAAGGCTATTAGGTTCTATTGGAGATTCATTGGGTTTATTGGCTCAAATGTGGAGCGCAGGAAAGGGCGCACATATTAAAGAACGCGACTATAAGAACTCTGCTTCCGCTCAGATAGCAGAGAAAGAGAAGAGTTTAAGAGCCTTGTACCTGCAACAGCAAAACAAGTATAACGATGGAATGTACAACGCGCGTTTGAAAGACTTACTAAGATCACTGGATGATTATAATAATGGAAAGAAGGGCATTCAGGGTGTCATGGAAGCGAAGCGAAAATCAGACCAGGCTCAGACGCAGTTTGAAGCTAAACAACGCCTTGCATATGATAAACTTACACAGGAACAGGCAAACAAAGACGCTGACCGTAAAATAAAAGAAGATAACCAGAAGAGCTTAAACCACTATCGTAAAGCAATGGAAGCACAGGGATGGTCGCGCGTGGCTGATTCTAAAAACAGAACAGCGGCTTATGTGAAGAAAATGTCATCGGGAGGAAAGAGTGGTATCCAAGTGATGATACCTGCTAATCCTAACGATCCAAGTCGGACAAAAAGCGAACTGGGCGATAATGTAAAAGTATTAACCATAACAAAAGACGAACAGGCTTATAATTATCGTGAAGCAATAAAAAATCGTAATTTCATAAAAGAACACCCTGAACTCGTTTTATCACGCCCTGAGATGGAAGGAACGAAGTATCAAAAAGGCTCATATGGATATGCAAAAGAAGATATAGTAGCAGCTACATACGCTCAATATTTATACGACAAACAATGGGCTGATAAATCTGAAAATTCCACTCCATCAACAGGGGCTCCCGTTAATAATTATGATTTCAGAAAACCTTTCAGCTTTGGCTTTTCATACAACATACCAGGTGTGAATGATGCTGTAAATGATGATGCTGATGACACGGCGCCTGAAGATGAATACGATGCGCCGGAATATGAATACAATATAAATCCGTAAACATATTTTACCATGCCAATATATACAAGTAGAGGTAAAACATATAATATACCTGATGATAGAGTAAATGACTTTCTATCTAAGAGAAGTGACGCGAAACAGGTAGACAGTACACCATATTACCTCAGTCGGGCTAATTCAACCCCGCGAGGATCGAATAATCAGAAGCAAAGCAGCGCTACGGCCGGAGAAACTACCGTACAACAGGAAAATACAGGTTTGTACGGTGGATATACTAAAACAAAGGACGGCGTAGAAGGATTTCTTCCGTTCAGCAGAACGCAGGATGTAAAAATAGAGAGGCCGTATGTTGGTTTACCTTCATCTGCCATGCAAGGCACTCCGTTTGAAAGCAGGTCGTTACAGGACACATTCAAGGAATCCGGCGAACAATACAGGGCTAGTCGTGCACTTGATCCTGATATGGTAGCCGATAGGGCTATTTCGGATTATGGGGGCGAAAAAGACTTTATCGATAACATCAATAAACTTTCTGTCGATGACGATAATAATATCAGAGAGATATCGGCGGGTGCGAAGAAAGCTTTGAATGATCATTACAAACAAAATATCCGTCCGACAAGCGAAGATGCCGGATTCGATATAAAAAACCTTCCACCTGCTATCAGGGACTGGCTAAAGGAAAACGAACAACCTGTAACAAAACGCAGGTGGATACCTACCAACAGGGGTATGGGAGAAGCCGGATACTGGCAAGAATACACAGACCATGAAAATACGCCCGAACAGAAAGCTTTAGCAGCGGATTTCTCAGCAAACAGTCCAAAAGGATGGGCTATTGATGCCGATTATCAGGAATACCTGAAGGGGCTTGACCGGAATATAGAAAATTTGTGGTATAAAATCACTACGGCGGCTAAAACCAGAGGATATAGTTTACAGGATATTCAGGGAGCGATAGGTTTGCGTAATGAACTGGTCAGGCTTCGCGATGCGGTAAAAGACGGTGACTCGGGATTCGTCGAGGAGTTCAGGAAAGAACTTGGACGCAGATTGCCGGGCGATATTGCAGACGCGGCCACATTTGGGCTATCGCAGCTGTATGATAAGGCACAACTTTCCCGATCGATGACCGCGCAAACTCCCGGCGGAGAACTTGTGCGGGAGACTTACGACCTTCTTGGAGAATATCAACAGGCTCATCAGTTAGATCGATCGATGGCTCAGGATATAGCGCAAGGTACATCATATCTGGCGCCTGTTATAGCACAGTTTACCGGAACAGCGGGACTGGCCAGGGCGGCTACATTGCCTGTTTTAAGAGGATTGTCTTCACAAATAGCGAAAAGGGTAAGATCAAAGCTTGGCAGGAAATTCCTTACAGGTGCAGCAGAGACTTCTTTACAGGCTGGATTTATGACTTTAATCCAACCGCAAACACTTACGCAAGCGTATCAGAATTCTATTGATAACCCTGGGAGTTTTCTTGATAATTATACTAAATCCTTTGTAACCAACTTTGTAGAGAACCATACCGAACTACTTGGTAAATATCTGCCGGAACTGCCTGTCACACGATTAAGAAACAAGACTTTAAGGAATGTTGCAAAAAAGACCGGAGTGCAGGGCGGGTTCGGAGAATGGCAAGAAGAACAATTCGGTATAGCGGAGCATGCTCTATTTGGAGACGGGGAGGCTCAATGGTCAGACTTCGTTGACCCAAGAAAACAGGGTGTGACTTTCGGGGTTGTATATATGGGACAACTTCCGTATTTATCGATAGCTGCCGGTGGATACGCGGCAGGAAAATACAGAAACATACAACAGAAGCGGTCTATCAGGAAAGGATATAATATGAACCTGAATAATATGAATAATATATTCGGGAATGAGAGCGCAGATCTTATCAGCGCAATAAACGAAATCGTTGATAAAAGCAAAAGTGAACATGAAATAAGCGGCTTGATGAATGACATAGTAAGCGATAGCGAACTGAATGATTCGCAAAAAGAAGCGGCATTCAAGTATACTTTGTCTTACATCCCGTATTCGGCGCTCAATCAAGCTAAGACCGAACAGGTACGGGAAGCGACACGGGATATCCCCGCCACGGTGCAGGAGAATGTGAATCCTGACACAAATTCGCTGCTAACAGTGGTTGTTTCCGGTATAGATGTGCCCGCGCAGGTAGTAAAAGGGTTGCAATTAAATACTGACGGCAGCATAAACAAGAACGTCAGCGATAAGCAGGTATTTTATAAAGACCCTGTGACAAAGGAAACAAAAGTTACATCAATCGACTTTGTAGAAAAAACAGTTGAGAATATCCCTGCTCAGGAAGCGATTGACCAGGCGACACAGATGGTGACTGAACCTGTCATTGCCCAACAGGAGAATGAAGAGGTACGCCCATATCAGGCAGGGGAGCGAATAAGGACTGCAAATGGTGTGATAGGGCGCATAGCGGAGAATGAAGACAAAAGCGCAATGATGGATGCCAACGGGGATTATATTGTCCTGATCGAAACTCCACAAGGGCCACAGGCGGTATCTGTTCAGCCCCGCCAGATAGTCAATGAGGATAACCTTATAGGTGTCGAGAACGGAATCCCTGTTATTTATACCAACCAAAAGGGAGAACAGGTGCAGGATGTTGTGGCTACTGATGACTTCATATATGCCAGTGGAAAAATAGCCTTCGAGAATGGCGACGTTGTTCCCGTTGCTAATGTGATAGGGCCGGCGAATCAGTCAGCAGTGAACAGTGAGCAATCAACAGGAAATCAGGAGACAGTCAGTAGTGAACAGTCAACAGAGGGGAATACTGACAATATGCAAGCTGCAACCCCGCAAAGTGAGGGTTTTGCGCCTGCTGGACAAAGCAATTTGTCAGAAATCGAACAAGTCATAGCCAATGCCCCGAAACAAAAAAGCGGGGAAATAGATTATGACGCATTACTGGAACAGAACCCTTCCGGTTTTGCAGCGGTATACGAAAGCGAGGAAGGCGCGGAAGAAACCCTGAATGAGTTACAATCCGTATCCGGCAATATAGCCAAGAAGATACAGGCCGAACAGTCTAAGTTGGACAAAGCCGATACTATCAATAAGAAGAAAGCGGCTAAGAAAGCTATCAGCGAGTTACAAGCCCGTAAACAGGCTATCGATAATGTAATAAACGAAAGGTATGCCCAGCAGGAACAGTCAGCAGAACAACAGCCAGGAGAGCCGACAGATGATGGTGAGCAGGCGGCAGAAGAACCGACAAGCGAGGAAACGGGTATGGCAATATTCAACTCTCCAAATGAAATTACGGATGAGGATTTTATAAACCCTTCCCGCGATATTCAGTTACCATCGCTTCCTGAAAACACGCTGGAAATAATTAACAGCGAAGCTAAGCCTGTGGTTATCAAAAAAACAATTCTTGAAAAAAACAGCGAGGCGCATTTGGAATTATCGCCACAGGACAGCAGGGATATACTTACAAATGCATTATACAATCCTGATCTGGTCGGACAATCCCAACCCCAAAAACGCAATCATTATTGGCTTACGATCAAAACAGGAGAGAAAAATGCAACGGTAGTAATAGATGTATACCCAAAAAAGGATGCCATAGAAATAGTAGGATGGAGATATATCAATGAGAAAGGCATAGATAAATTAAAAAGACAAGCCGAACGCGAGGGCGGGCAAATCCTCATACTTTCTCCCGGTAACGGGTCGGCAGCAGCCCTTTCTGCTCTTCCGTCAAGCTCTGAAAGCAAAGATAGTGAAATTCAGGAAGAAAAGCAAGATTTATCAGAAAAGGATATAGAAAAACTTATAAATGATATCCGGAATGTAAAGGATGACGATATAGAAAAAAGAAATAAAGCTATTGCCGGTATATACGCTGACTTTTATAGCCGGTTTGGTGATATCGAAGATGCGCATAAGAAATTCAGGGATGATGTAAACAAGTATTATCAGGAAGCATATGAAAAATACAAAGCTCAAATTCCGGAACAGCTCAAATCGAAAGAGGGTAAAAAGCAACTAAAAGGCCTGTCTGATAAGATATTATCCAACAATATAAATTTTTATCAAAATAATAATACTGATGCTGGTGTAGCTGAATTTGTGAATAAAGACATCGCCTTATCTTTAACCGGTCAATATAACAATCCTGATTTTGGTGCTCCTTTGGTAGAGGGCATAATAGGCAGTAACGCGTATATTAAAGCAAAACAGGAACTATTACTGCCGGAGTTACAAAAAGAAGCTGAAAGACGCGGAATAAATATCGAATCTGAAAATGAGGGAATTAGCAAATTAGCAGATGAGCAAATTAGCCAATCTGAAAATGAGGAAATGTCCGAGGCTCCCGCCGTACCTGATGCTGATAAAGGGGTTAACGTTGCTACTATCCGCTTTTATGACGGCCAACAGATTACCGGAGATGTAAAGCAAAATAAAGACGGGAAAATAACAATCAACGGTAACGGGAGAAATTATACAGTTCCGGTTGAACGTATTATGTCACTTGATGATACGCGCTTCCAATCCGTTGCTCCTGATATAGAAGAAGTAAACAACCGCTTCAATGAACAGTTGCAGCAGCAGATAGACGGGACATTGCCTAAAGGTCATACGTACTCGCTGGGGATGCCTTCGGCTATTCTTCAAAGTGCAAGGATACCGGACCTGCCTATCGTGTTGAAATCTGATAGATTAGCAGAAAAAGCAAGCGAAAATTATATACATGCTCATCCGTTTGACTTGTCCGAGGTTAAAGATTTGCCAAAATCAATCACTAATCCAATGGCGATATTTTCTTATGGAGATAAAGAAAAAGCCGTCAATCTGATTACAGAAATAGAAAAAAATGGCAAGAAATTCTTGGTAGGTATATCCCTAAATCCGGTAGTAAAAGGTAAAGCTCTTGAAATAAACAGTGTCCGTAATGTATTTCCTAAAGATACCCATGAATGGGTCAACTGGATTAATCAGGGAAAAGGACTGTATTTTAATAAAGAAAAAGTTTTGAATTTCTTGACCAACAGCAGACACCCCGCTGACGTGGCTTTCGGCTTTCCTGACGAATCAGGCGCAACAAGAAATTCAAAACTTTCTGATGCCACAAAGATAGTAGAAAATTTTGAAAATCCAACTATCAGGGAACAAAATACATCAAAACGTTTTATTCCTGTCGAACCTAAGGGGTTCAAGAAGGTAATCAAGCTGTTGGATAAAACAGGCTTGGCCAAGGAAGTGATTGCGGATGAGGCTAAAATGCGTGAGTATCTGGATAATTATACGCCTTTACGTTTCATGTCCACTCCTAACGGTGATACCTATGGTTTTGTGACTCCCGATGGCACTGTCTATCTCGATCCGAATAAGATGAACGCCAATACTCCTATCCATGAGTTCGCACATTTGTGGAACCATTTTATAAAGGAGAATAACCCGGAGCTGTGGGCGAAGGGTGTAGAGCTCATCAAAGAAACATCATACTTCAGGGATGTAATCAATGATGAAGCCTACCGTAATTTATTCAAAGGCACCAGCGCAGGACAGGTAAACCTTTCGTTGCAAACAGGCGAATCGATCAACAAGCCTACGGACGAAGCCATTGACAGGTTTGCCGATGAAGCCCTCGCGTGGGCTATGGGCGATAAGGGGGAAACCGTATGGCATGAACAGCAGGACATTACTTTATACGCCAGGATGAAAGCATGGCTGTATGACGCATGGAACTGGATCATGGAAAAGACAGGCCTGCGAGCTCCTTCCGGTGTGAACATCGAGGATATGACATTGGAAGACTTTACCGATATGGCAATAGGTGAATTGTTGGGAGGAAAAAAGATTACAGTGAACAGTGAACAGTCGGCAGTTAATAGTGAACAGGGGCCGGGAGAAAAAATAAGACAACAAAATACGGATAATAGTACGGACGGGGGGATAAATTTAGTATCTTTAGCCGAACAAATAAAGGATGGCAATTATGAGCAAGTTAAACAAATCGCCGGAAGAGTTGAAAGCGGAGACGCTACGATTACAAGACTTGATCCGGAAGAGGAACGAGCGCGCATCAAAGCAGGTAGAAGAGCTATTGAAGCGACCATTCTCGCGGGAACAACGGGACGCGCAGATAGCGCGCGACTTCGAGGCGTTGAGGCAGAAGCCTCCGATGGAATAGACGAACAGGAAAACATCCTCCGGGACTACGCGGAAAAGGAAGGCATCCTGTTCTCACGGGAAGACATAGAGAATATGTCGTCGAAGAAACTTCCGTCCGGGGCTGAAAGCGAAGTTTACGAATCAAAAGACGGCGAGAATGTTATCAAGGTTGTAAACTACAAGATGTACAGCGAGAGCCCTCTAGAGTTCCTGGATAACCGCATAGCCCTCAATAATCACATATTCGATGAAACTCCCTACAAACTTATAGGCTTTACCGAGACAGAACACGGCTTATCCTTTGTCCTGACGCAGCCGTTCATACAAGGTGAAAACCTGGAAAGGCTGTATACGAACCTTGAAGGCTTTAAGGGACAGCAAAGCCGTATAAAGGATTATATGCGCGACAACCTGGATATGCAGCCTGCATATAAATCGCCTACCTCATTCGCAAACAGCAATTATGTTATAGAAGACCTGCACCTGAACAATGTAAAGGAAGGCGCGGACGGCAACCTGTATTTTATAGATTCGGTTATATCCCTGAACGAACCGCATGACGAACTGAACGGCGAACGCGAGTATCAGGAATTTGATGTTACGGAAAATAATGATGCAAGGTTTCAGTTTGCCGGCGAACAGGGAGCCGCTAATCTCGACAGGGCAGAGGAGGCGACCACCCGCCTTGACAATTTACAGGTTGCAAGGGAGATGGAAGAGTTTTTCGATGAAAAGAAAAAGCAGATTGAAAAGCTTAGGAAAAGTATGCCGGTGAAGATTACGGGTGAGGAGTATAAAGGAAAGTATGATTTGAATCGCGATTCGGCGAAGGATTACATCAAAGACAATCTGCGCGGCGAGTATACAAATAACGACACAGGGGAGAAAATAGAAGTCCGCAAAGACGGAGCGCAAAAGATAACTTCACACAGCGCAGGAAACGAAGCGCATTTGAAATCAATCGTAGCTATACCTCAACTGATAGAAAACGGTATATTTATCGAAGAGATGCCTAATAAAAAGAATAATAATAAATACAACAGTTACCGTTATTATGTGGCAGGTTTGAAAATCGGTGATATAGATTATACTGTAAAAGTGGTTATCGGGGTTGATTCTAATGGAAACAAATGGTATGACCATTCATTGACGGAAATAGAAAAAGGTAAACTTATTGATGAGGTTGGCGCTTTATCTCCCACGTTACTCTCTGACAATAAGGTTACCCTTTCCGGTATCAAAGATACAAAGCTGCTTTCAATTCTCCAAACAAATGAAAAGGAAAATGCACGGCGTATCAAACTTGCTACCGGATGGGAACGCGGGGCTGACGGAAAGTGGAGGTATGAGATGCCGGACAGCCAGACAACACGGGCGTTTAAAGACCTGAATACAGGTGAATCCATGTCGTTGGGAAGAGCATTGGCCGATGAAGCATTATTTAAGGCTTATCCTGAATTGAGAGATATTAAGGTTGAAATAACCGATACCCGCAGAGAGGCCGGCTCGTGGAATCCTTCCTCTAAAACAATTGAGTTGTCGGCTTATATTCCTGCATATAAAGACGGCAAACTTCAATCGGATGAAATATTTGATATTAATGCAATAGATGAAGGATTCAGGAATGTACTGTTGCATGAGATGCAGCACGCCATACAGGATATAGAAGGCTTCTCAAGAGGCGCAAATATGAATACGTTCAGCGATACTTCTGATCTGGCAAAAGCATATACTGAATTTGACGGGAACGTAAAATTACTTGAAGGTGATAAATACGAAAATATCGGACATGTTTTAAACGATGAACGTTATTCAGGGTTCAGGAGTATGTTTGCTTCTGATGTAAAAGAAGGGAAATTCCTGCTGGATGGGCTATCCGGTAATTATAAAACACAAGACAAAGATACCTTCATGGCAAACTATGAGGACTTTGTAAAAAGCGGAGCCAAAGGAACTGCCAAAGACCAGTATATGCGAACTGCCGGCGAAGTAGAAGCCCGTAACGCATCGCGCCGGATGAATATGACCTCGGAAGATCGCCTGAACTCTTTAGCCGAAGAGACGGAAGATGTATCAAGGGAAGACCAGATATTCCTTTATGACAGTTTGGGACAACAGAATAGCGATGCGGATGACATCCGCTTCCAGTCGGTGAGCGACCTGGCAGATGCGACCGGTTCCACTATGACAGAGGAATTGCGCAATGATTTAGATAGAAGGATAAAGAATTTCCGTTTCCGTATCCGTGAAGCGTGGGAAGACAGACACCTTGCGGTAAAAGAGTTTCTCGATACTCTCCGTAAAAATGGAACCGAGGTAGCCGAACATAATGATTTCTACATGAAGGCCACCCATATCAATGGCATTGTTGATGCACAATTGGAACAATACAGGAATAAATACCAGAAGCCATTGAATGCTACCATCCGGGAACTGGAAAAAGCAGGGTTTGACTATCGTGAAATAGAGAATTACGCCATACTCAAACACGGACTGGAGCGTAATGCGTGGATGAAACAAGATGCCATCAATCAGTATACGGCAAGCAATCCCGATGCCACTCCCGAACAGATTGCCCGTTTCGAAGCAAAACTGCCGGATGATTATTCGGGTATCACAGCTGTAGAGAAAGAAACCGGTAAACACGCCGAATGGTTTATCAATGACTTTGAAGAAAAAGCAGGAAAGGATCTGATCGGCAACCTGTGGAAGCGAGTGAAAGATGCAACCTCATATTCGTTGAACAAGCAACTTGAAGGACAACTGATAGATAAGAAAACGATTGATGATCTGAAAAGCAGGTATGATTACTATATTCCTCTTCGTGGACATGATGCAGAAGTGGCAGAGGACAGATGGGATTACAGCCCTGACATGGGTACATATTTTGTCGCTCCATTGCTAAAAGCCAAAGGGAGGAAGACACGCTCGGAAAGTCCGTTTGCCTATATCTCATCTATGGCTCAGAGCGCTATCAGTTCGGCCAACAGAAATATCCTCAACCAGACTATCCTGCGCCTTGCGATAAAAGATAAGACAAATTTACTTAGTGTCAATAAGGCATGGTACGAAAAGACCGGTGAACAAGACGGTAAACCCGTATATGAAGTGCGCAGCCCTGAGTACAATGAAGATCCTGAAATATATAGGAAAAACATTGAAGAGTTCGAGCAGCGGATGACAAAGCTAGCGGAGGCAGGCCTGGCAATCCAAAGCGGAAAGAAGCTGGATATAGGTGGGCTGTTCATCAAACGTAAGCAGGCCGACCAGCATGAGGTGCATGTATGGCAAAACGGAGTAGAGCATGTTGTATACATCAACGCCAATCCGGCCATTGCCCGCGCTATCAACGGTTCCAATGCTAAAGACCTACATAAAGACCTGCGGTTTGTAGCTAAAGTTTCGCGCCAGATGGCCGCGAACTTTACGACCCGTAACCCGGTATTCGTTGCGACAAACTTCTCCCGTGACTATATATTCGCTTCGTCTATTCTTCCTGTAAAAGAAGATGCGAAGTATGCAATCGAATTCCAACGCAATATATTGAGACACACCGGAGCTTTACAACGATACATAAGAGGTAAAGCAGACTTGTCTAAGCAACAGGACAGGTATGTGATTGAATATATTATGAATGGAGCAAAAACAGGTTTCTCCCATATACTGGAATTACAGAAGGTGCAAAAACAAATAGAGAGAGACATCAAGAAAGGAGAAGGTAGAAATGCGTTCCGCTACCTGTTGGATGGACTGGAAGGCATGAATGAGTTTGCAGAGAACTTATCCCGATTGGCTGTGTACGCTACAAGCAGGGAACGGGGGCGAAGCGTTACCAGATCGGTATCGGATGCTAAAGAGATTACCGTAAACTTTAACCGCAGCGGCGCAGGCGGATATGGTGCGGCATGGTTCAGAAGTTTATACCTGTTCGTGAACGCGGGTATTCAGGCATTGTCGAACTTTGCAAAGGTGGCGCAAAAGAATAAAGGTAAAACAGCTATTCTTATATCTTCCTATGCTATGAGTGGTTTCCTTATGCCAATGCTTACCGCCCTTATCGGCGGCGATGACGGGCTGGACGAATATATGAAGTTGAGCGATTGGGAACGTCAAAATAATCTTTGCCTATACACGGGTAACGGATTTATAAAGATTCCCCTTCCTCACGAGTTGCGTGTATTCCATGCAATGGGAGATAACATATACCAAGCTGCTTTTGGGAGAAAAGACACAACAGAAACGTTGTTGGATGTAATATTGTCGTTCTCCGACCTGATCCCTGCCAATCCTATGGGAGCCATACAGGGAAGCTGGGCGGATGTAATGCCGGATGCAACAAAACCATTCTTCCAACTGAAAGCAAACAGGAACTTCACCGGAAGCAGAATCGTAAACGAATGGGCGGATGAAAACAAGCCCGGATATTTACGTGTAAGGACTAATAAAAAGGGAGAGCCATATGCTCCTGCATTCCTTGTAAAACTGGGTGAGTTGTTAGATACTGCAACCGGCGGAGACGGTGTAGAAAAAGGATTGATCAGCTTCAACCCCGATGAAGTAAATCATATCCTGAGGGGTTATTTCGGTGGTTTGTATACCATCGGCACACAGGTAGCAACCATAGGAGAGAAAGCATACGAGTTTGCGGACACAGGGGAGTTAAAGCTGAAAGTACGTGAAACTCCGCTAAAAGCTTTCTATACCTCTGCTGATGACCTAATGACTGCAAGCAGCGGCTTGAGCTCCAAATATTTCAAAATAACAGACCAGATAAAGGAAACGGAAAGGAAGATAAAAGGTTATCAAGAGCAAGCCATCGAAGGAAAGATGACAGGAGACGAAGCGGAAGCAAAGATCGATAAGATTGTCCCGGATATTGAAAAGTATACGCTTTTGAAGCGATACATTAAAAATATAGATGAGTATGAAAAATCATTGAAAGACCTGGATGGACAGGATCAGAAGGATCTCGAAAAGATGATATCCGACTGGAAGAAAGAGGCAATAGAGATTAATAGTACAGCGGGTAAATAAGTTTTCGCATCAACAGAAGGCAAATAATTTGCCAATGCGACAATGCAAAATATAGTATTATGACAACAAGAAAAGCAAATTTAAAATTAGCTGCTAAATATTTTCCGAAAAAGAAAAAGGAATTTATCGATACGGTAAACCGGAATGACAGTTCCGGAAGAAACCATAATGTACTTATGGATGCTTATACTGCATGGACAGGGATGGATAGCGTAAGGAGAATGTCGGAACGCAATAAAATATTTACCTTCTCCGACCAATGGAGCGATCATATACCCGATCCGGATGGTTGCGGATGGATTACCGAAAGACAGCATATTATCAACCAGGGTAATATTCCTTTGCAGAATAACAGGATCAGGGGTATCGTGCGCTCTGTGTCCGGCGTATTCCAATCGCAACAGACCGAACCTGTATGCGTTTCCCGCGACCGCGACAAACAATCGAAAGGCGAAATGATGTCTTCTACCATTCAGTATGTTTATCAGTTGAATAAATTGTGGGGCCTGGACGCTTCCTGTTTTACAAACTTCCTTGTTACCGGAATGGGCATATTTAAAAGTAATTGGGGATGGCGCAATGATAAAATGGATGTCTGGGCAGACCTTGTGAACCATAACCGGTTCTTTGTAGATAACCACATGGAAGACCCGCGCCATTGGGATTGCCATTTGGTGGGAGAAATACACGATTTAGGGATCAATGATGTAAAAGCTAAATTTTCAAACGGTTCGAGAATAAAAGCACAGGAACTTGAACGAATATACAGCAGTTGCGATAAAGAGAGTACCATGGCGTTTGTGGATAGTTTTGTCGGCAATGATGCTAATAAAAACAGAAATTTCTTTATACCGGACGATCTTACCCGATGCAGGGTAATCGAAATCTGGAAAAAAGAAAGTAAGGAAAGGTACCTTATACATGATAGTTTGACGGGAGAATATTATAAGATTGAGAAAAGCGATTTAGGAAATATACTTATAGAGAATGAACGACGCAGAGTAGAACAATCGCAAAACGGTATTGCTCCTGGAGATATGAGGCTGATCAGATATGAATGGTTTATCGATAACTATTGGTATTATTATTTCATGTCGCCTCAAGGGGATGTATTGAAAGAAGGCGAAACGCCCTACTGGCATAAATCACATCCGTACGCATTCCGCTTATATCCGTTCTTTGACGGACAGATATTCCCGTTTGTTTCGGACTTCATCGACCAACAAAAATATATCAACCGGTTAATAACGTTGGATGATTTTGTAAGACGCGCATCCGCTAAAGGTGTATTATTGGTACATCAGGATTCAATACCCGAAGGGATGAGCGTAAAGGATTTCGCGGATGAATGGACTGTGTTTAACGGGGTTATAGTATATACCGGAAAAGAAGGTGTAAAACCCGAACAGGTTGTCTCCAATTCCCAACAGTTAGGTATTACCGATATGCTTCAAATACAACTGAAGCTACTGGAAGATATATCGGGCGTTCAGGGAGCATTGCAGGGGCAGGCGCCGAAAGCAGGAACACCGGCAGCTTTGTATATGCAGCAAACTCAAAACTCCGCTACTTCGCTTACCGAACTATTCGAAGCATTCAGGGAATTGAGGGAAGAAAGGGATATGAAGAACATGAAGCTGGTGCAGCAGTTCTATACAGAGCCGCGATATATCAATATCAACGGCAACAATGCACGTCCCGAAACGATGATATACGATCCTGACACTGTACGTAACGCGGAATTTGACCTTTCGATAACCGAAAGTACATCTACGCCTGCATACCGGTTAGTGATGAACGATTTCCTTATGCAATTGTTCCAAGCCGGACAGGTATCACTGGAGGAATTGCTCCAAAACGGTGCTTTCCCATTTGCCGATAAATTACTCCAATCGATACAGGCTCGCAAGGAAGAAGCACAGGCGGCACAGCAAGCTATGATGCAGGGTGGTCAGATGCCGCAAATGCAACAGGGCGCAATGGCATCGCCGGAGATACAACAACAGTTAGCGCAAAATACGAACCCACTTGTACAGCAGATGTTGTCAGGTAATAATGCAGTATAATATGAAGCCGCTTATATTTATATATTCACACGACAATGTCTTTCAGGGTGTAAAACAAGAAAGTTCACAACTGGCTATCCGTAAAAGCGATAAAGACGGTAACCCTGTGTTTGAACAGATAGTATTCGATGAAGCCTACTTCCCGAAGTTCAGGGAACTATTTTTCGATGCGCAGGCGGAAGTTACTCCGGCCGTATCGAGATACCTGAGAGATATTCCCGCGGAACCCGAATATTTTGAAACACAGGACTTCTCAAAAGACAGGGATTATACTTTTAGCCTGTTGATGCCGGATGATTTTAATATGCACATGGCGAAGCCTGCCGATATCAAGATAAAGCAATTCATAATTGCCTATATTATGTATCGGTGGCTGGAAACAAAGCTGCCGGAAGAATCGGCTACCTACAGGGAGAGGGCTAACGCCATACTGCCGGAAGCGAAAGGATTGCTGGAAAGAAGGCTTAATCCGATAAGAAGAAAGCATAGGCTATGGTAAAACTAATGTGCTAATGAGAAAATTATTTTTCCCTGTTTTGATATAGCGCTATAAAGATAGATATAATAAATCCGGATACCATAGATAATAGATGAAGTACAAAATTACTGTTGTGTTTGAAGAAACTGATAGTAAGCGATATAAAAACCACAGACAGAAACAGCCGGTATTTTTTAGTATCTGCTATTTTTACATTCTTACAGTATGCCGTCATGCCGGAAAACATTCCAATCATTGTATAAATCATAGCCGATGCTCCGACAGTAGGAATGTCGTACATTGAGATAAAAGAAGCAGCGAAAGAAACAACAATAATAGATACGGAAAGCAACCATTTATTTACGAACTTCTCCATTGTCCGGAACATTCCAACAAAAGCCAATGAGTTTATCAGTAAATGGACTATTCCGGAATGTTGAAACATATATAATACATGATTTACGTATGAAGATTTGTTAGCGTATCCTATTTCCAACCCGAAGAAAATAAAGACTATAATAAATATCAAAACATAAATATACTTCATGTGTAGAGTTGTGATTGTGGTTTTTTCAATAATGCGTAATAGATATCTTCGGCTCTTCTTTCCGATATATAGAATCGTGGGGCTGATTGTCCGGCAATTATTTTAGTTATCTCCAAGACATCCATACAGGGATTTTCATTTTTCAGATTTCGGTACCGCTCCAATATATCCAGGTGTAACAGCTTCTTAATTTCATTCTTCGGAAGTTCAATTCCGTTTTTTCTGATTATGGCTGAATATTCCCTTCGATGCAGATAGAAAGATTTTGCAGGGCGAAGTATCGCTTTTGAAACTATCCCAGAAACAGAAAGATTTGTTTCTTCTCTCCTTACCTGTTCGCAGGCGTTGAAGAAATCGCTATCCCTGTCTTCTCTATAAAATAACTCTGCCATATCTACTGAATGGTTTATATACAAAATTACTTGATAGTCAAAGTTTAAAGAAGGAGCGGGGCTTATAGTTTTCTGCCCATGCTCCCTTTCCCGTATTATCCGCACATGGATATTTGCTTATTTCATTTATTTGTACACAACAGAGCAGAATAATAATTAATTCAATTTGCTATGGCAGAGATAGAAGAAAAAACAGAAGAAGTAACAGAACAGCCCTTGAAAGGTCGCGCTGCCTGGCAAGACCGATATAGAAAAGCTAATCCTGAAGCAAGAGAAGAGGTTGATGATGAAGACTTGTTTGAATACGCTAACGGCGGTTATTCAGATGTAGAAAACAAATATAACCAACTGAATAGAGCAAACAGCAGGCTTGCCGAACTTGTTGCAGGCGATCCGCGACTGGGTGCCGCATTGTCTATGGTTACCGGAGAAGGTAAAAAATCGCTTCCTTATGCAATGGGTAGTGTTTTCGGCAAGGACTGGATGGACGACAACCTGGAAGATTTTGAAGCCGGATATCAGGAGAACCTGAAACAATTGGCAGAAAGCAAGAAGTTACAGGAAGAAGCTGCCAGGAATACTGAAAAATCTATTCAGGATATTGAAAAATACATTTCGGATAACCAACTCGGCGAAGAAGATGCAGCACAATTGAATGAGAATATTGTTGCGTTCGCTGAAAACCTGCTTATGGGTATCGTTCCCCCCGCGTTGATAGATTTAGTACATAAGGGACTGAACTATGAACAGGATGTGCAGGATGCTATCGATACCGGAGCCGTACAGGCTAAGAACGAAAGAATAGAGCCACAGCTTAAAAAACTTACAGAAACAGACGTTGTGGATATGGGTGGAAAAACAGCTTCAGGGGCAAAAGATAAAAATAAACCGATATTTCAACCACAGCCCGGTAGCGTGTATGACAATTTAAAGGATATAGAAGAATAAATAATCATTAATTGAAATGTATATGAAGAAGTTTATAAAAAGAATGAATGACAGCGGGCTATCAGTCGTGATAGTCATGCTTTTGTGTCTGATTTTTGGAATTGCGGATGCCGGCGCCATGACTGCGGATGTAGCTCCATCAGTACCAATTGAATCATCCGACGGAAGACAACAGGGTGTAGCGGCAAATGGTGATGCTTACAATAGGCATGAAGGCATGTCTGTGGAATTTACGGAGGCAAACGTAGAGCAGCTTTTGCTAAAGGAGATTGACAAAGAAATAGTAAAAATAAACCGTTACCGGTATCCGTTAGATACTATTGCCCGAAGTATAGGAAAGGCGAGGACAAAGAAAAGCAGTTCTCAAGTAATCGAGTATTACAGCGTAGCAACCCTGCCGTCAGACAGTATTATAACAGCAGCTTATGCAGGTGGTGACGTGTCGACCCCATTGACGTTCGGAACAGGAGGAAGTGAAAACTCCCTTATTGCCGTGAATCAAACTTTGATAGTAAAAGGTGTTAAAGGATTTAAGGTTAACGGGAAAAACGGTACCACCGAACAGGATACACGTCCTTTGATATTATATGTTACAGACCGGCATACGGATGGCAGACCGATTGTTATTGCCGTAAATGGACAGGGTGCAACTTTTACTATTCCTGCTATCCCTGCAAATTCTACCATTACGATTGCCGGACGCGCCGCATCGGAGTTCCAGATACGAACTGATGTTTATAACATCCTGCCAACCCCTACCGAACAATATTTACAGAAATTTATCGCCGAAGTGGAAGAATCTACATTCTTCGCAATGCGTGATAAAGAAGTGAGCTGGACTATTTCGGATGTTGTTCAACAGGCTTTAGACCAAATGCGTAAGGAGACCAATAATTCATATTGGAGAGGTGTAAAATCGATCCGTAACGTAAAAAACAAATATAACAGAAAGCCCGAAGATACATATTTCACAGAAGGGATTTGGACACAACCGGCTAAAGACCTGGATGCAGGCGGCACATCCATTACAGCAGAAATGCTAATCGACTGGATGAATGCGGGATTTAGCGACAATGCCGCTTCTGATACAAAATTGTTAATGTGTTCTCCGGATTTCATGGCGTCGCTCTGTAAAGCGCCGTTGACACAAAATATGTGGTATGGAGCAAAGAAGGATTTCTTCGGACTGAAAGTTACGCCAATAGAATCGCCGTTTGGAACCCTTGTGCCTATTCTTGATAAATCAATGGTTGAAGCGGGTTTGCAGGGTTGCGGATTTATGCTGGATGCCGATTATATGACAAAATGGACGATGGGTTGGAGATCCGAAAAACTCGACAATGTTGCAAATGGAGAGGCTGACAGCCAGGGACGCTTACTTATTGAGCCAAGCGGTTTAACCTTATCATTCCCTGATGCTCATGCCCGTTTGTATTTGAACAGGTCTCAATTTGAAGGGTGATATGAAGAAAGTATATTTTTCTAAAAATAAAGCCAAGATTGTTTTTACGATAAAAGTCGGCGATGTGGTTAAAAATATTTCATTCTCGAACTTTGGCGGATCCTACTCAACGTCAGGTGTAGAAGAACAGAAGGTAATAGAAGATACATTCTATTTCAAAAACGGATTGATATACTCTGTGAGTGAAAAGAAACCCGAAAAGAAACAATCTGATAAGGTAAAGATGCCAGCGCGGGTATATGATAATGTCACCGACATTAATGGCGCTGTGGCAACACTGAAAGGCGAGCCATACAAAGTGCATCACATGAAACTGAAAGACCCCGCATCGGTTATAGAACAGGCAGAACTAAACGATGTATCGTTTCCGAATTGGAAGGTAGAATAACCGGCTCGTAACAAAAGGATAATCGAAAGGCTGATAAATCAGTTAACAGTCAACAGTTAACGGTTGTCAGCCTTTTATTCAATGAACAAATCAGCCAATTTGAAAATGTGACGGTTGGCTGACGCGCAATAAAAAGGGACAAAAAAGATGAAAGCAGAATTTATATCCCGCGTAATGCAGATAATGAATGAACTCGGATGGAATGACACCGAGTCGGATGCTTTTATCGGTTCAAATACCGCAAAAGTAAAAGGACATATAGAAAGCGTGTTTGTGGATGGGTGGCGAAAGGCTGTAACTATCTTCCCCAAAACATATTTCACAATCAAAAGTTTTTCGGATCAAAAATTAGTATCCGATATACCACACGGAACAGGCTATATTATATTGCCGGAAGATTTTTACAGCCTTGCTTCTTTCAAAATGAGAGGTTGGCAGGTGGCTACCGAAACTTTGATACCTGGTTCTGACCCGATGGCAAGGGTGCAGGCAAACGAATACACACGGGGTAATATATGCCGTCCTATGTGCGTACTCAATAACAAAACCGTAAGGGAGAGTGTTGACGGTCATATTTCATACATTCAAAAAGATGTACTGGAATATTATTCTGTTCCCACCGGAAGCAAACAGGAAATAGAGGAAGCCTTATATATTCCTCTTATCAGTCCGCTAAGCGATGATACAATATTAAACGAGAAACTGTATATACCACTTGCATACATCTGTGCAAGCATGGTATTCTACATATTTGAAAAACCTGATATAGCGCAGGTGTTAGAAAAAAAAGCAACTGAAATAATAAAATAGTTATGGATAACTGCCAAGATAAAGCGATGTTTTCTGAATCCTTTTGGAAGGCTTTGATGAAGCTTCCGACTTTTCGATACATGAAGGCACCTGTGGATAACGTAGCACAGTTGTATGAAAAATATCCGGCAGGGATGGAAAAAGGGGCTTTTGCGTTCGTGTATAGCGAGAATACATTTTATATGTATTATCCCGCTTTAAGGGAATGGAAAGCCATGTTAACGGGAATAGGAAGTATTGCTGTGCATCTTGGCACATCTCCCACACAGCAGCAGCTTACCGATGCATGGGTCAGCGTAAAAAACGACGCCCCTACCGATGGAGCTATGATTATCAACCTGGATCAGGATGAGCCACTGGGGCACGACTGGATATACATGGATACCAGCGCTGGTTATGCTTGGATAGACCGCGGGATCGATACGGTCAATCTCGCTACAAATACAGCTCCGGGGATAGTCAAGGGGCGCGCTTATGACGAAGATCCCGATAATATTGGCTATGCAAGCATCACTGAAACAGGCGAGATAAAGATAAACGGATGGGATGATCTATGGGCGTATTTCGACCATATGTGTTCAGGACGGATGGCCAACTCCCTTGCTGACCTTCCCGTAACCCAAGGAAATATAGATGCAACCGTTTCATCCGGTCAAACCCTGTCATTTACAAACCTTGCAGGGATGTCGGCAGGCTATATTACACGCATACGGGTAACGAATACCGGAATCTCGACAATTACAATAACATTACCTACCGCTTCTCCGATAGAGAACGATTATGGCCCATCCACGCAATTAGGAGCTGGAGAAAAGATAGAGTTCGAACTGTGGTGCTATGCGCCGGGAAAATACAGGCTAAAGAAATATAACATGATGTATATCATGAATGTGAATCCTGTGTTTACGGGGTTCGATAAGGACGGAAATTGATAAAAATGAAAAATGAAAAATGGCGCGAAGCAACAAATAAGTTTATCATTTATCACTTTTCACTTATCACTTATCACTTTTAATTTTTAATTCTTCATTTTTAATTTAAAAAATATGCTGACAATTACAACAACCGACAATCAGGTCATATTAGAGACAGGGGGCACGCGGTTCGCTTTCGCTAAGGGGGATATCCGTTACCATCTGACAAAATGGGAAGTATTTTTCCGTACCGCGGATTACACTTTTAATGAAACATGGGCTAACGGCATTACTGTTAACGGCACGCTGCTAACCCCGGACAATGCAGTAGAGGAGCTGGAAGTTATTACCGGAGGTTCCGGCGGAGCAACAGTTGCATGGGGCGGGATCGGCGGTAATATCGCGGATCAGGCAGACCTTGCGGCTGCTTTCGGTTTAAAGGCGGATAAGCTTAACTTTTTCTATACACGTAGTACCGATCCCCTAACTTACCCAAATCCTGCCTCTGACGATCTCGGGAATGGGTGCTACTGGATACAAATCTCAGATTTGCCTACACTAAAAGACATAAGCAATGTTTCGGTGCTTGCTGATGGTTCATGGGTGGGTGTTGCGGATATGGTTTTAAAAGCAGGCGATATGATCAGGAATTTTAACGCGCAACCGTACGTTACATATATTGTTGGCCATGCATCAACATCCGATGGAACTATCACGCTTATTAGATTTTAAAAGTGAAAAACGAAGAACGAAAAATTAAGAACGAAAAATGAATAATCTGGTAACTCGTAACTCGTAACTAAAAACTAAAAATTAAAAATTAAAATAATATGGCAAAGACAATTACAATCGCGGGATTACCTGCGGGTGCGACATGGACGGCGGCAGCAAGCCAGGCATGGGCAACATTAAGCAAAGCGTCGGGAACGGGCAACGGTACGTTAGATGTATCGGCAGCGGGCAATACGGGCGCATCACGTACAGCTACGGTAACAATAACCACTGCGGACGGCTTCACCGCGACAGTGAACATAAGCCAGGCGGCAGG
>JAISES010000090.1 GCA_031263965.1 Prevotella sp.
ACAAGGGAAGCAACGGAGAAAGCCACAACGCCGATTGCGGCGATAAGGGTGATGACGATGATCATGACCTTGCGGTGCCAGAGCACGGCGAAGAGGTCGATGAGGGAGATTTCGTCGTCTTCAGGTTGTTTGCCGGATTGTACATCCGGCGGGATTTGTTCTAGGTCAGTCATAGGGTTCCTTAAATCTGTTACTTCAAAAAACATTCATCCGAATCGTTTTACATAATCGTTATACGCAAGTCGGATTCCATCCTTGAAATCTATTTTAGGTTTAAATCCCAATGCGGACAACTTTGATATATCTCCCACTTTTTTAGGTGTCCCGTTTGGTTTACTTGTGTCCCATACAATTAAACAATTACGTCCATTCGTATCAGCGTACACTATATCCCGAATAATTTCAGCAAGCTGTCTGATGGTTAAATCAATCCCGGTCCCGACATTGATGAAATCCCCTAAAGATGTCCGTAGATCAATCGCGTTATAATTTTGCATTAAATAAATCACTGCATCCGCCAAGTCCTCACTGTAAAGAAATTCCCGAAACGGTGAACCGTCACCCCAAAGTGTAACCTTATCATTACCCGAAATTTTTGCCTCATGAAACTTTCGCAGCATTCCGGGCAAGACATGGGAATTATTTAAATCGTAACTGTCACCAGGTCCATAGAGACTGCATGGCATGACCGAAAGAAAATTAGTCCCATATTGTTCATTGTAAGATCGACACAGTTTAATTACGCTTATTTTCGCTAGTGCGTATGCATCGTTTGTAGGTTCAAGCGCACCGGTTAAAAGATATTCCTCTTTAAGTGGTTGAGGCGCCATTTTGGGGTAAATACATGCCGTTCCGAGATTCATAAGCTTTTTTACCTTATTCATGTACGCCGCATGGATCACATTAAAACCTATCATCATATTTTCATAGATGAATTGTGCGGGATGTCCCGAATTAGCAATAATACCGCCAACCTTAGCTGCGGCAAGAAACACATATTCTGGCTTCTCGCACTCAAAAAAGGTGTTGATTTCCAACTGATTCAATAAGTCAAGTTCAGCATGAGTACGAACAACAATGTTAGTGTAACCCTGCACTTGTAATTTGCGTAAAATAGCACTCCCAACCAGACCTTTGTGCCCCGCGATAAATATTTTTGCTTCTTTCTTCATTGCTTTGCCTCCATACATTTATTCTAAAAATTTTTCTTACCTGATCAGATATGTCCCGATTTTTACCCGCTCACGCCAGTAACCTAGGAGATCCTTCATGGTTTGCTCAAAAGGAATTGTAGGCTCCCAACCGGTATGGGATTTGAATTTTGCTGTATCTGGCACCTGTAAATTGGCATCAATAGGACGAAAACGCTCTTTTTCAGCTTCTATTTTGATATTTTTATACTTCGAAAACGACAGTAATGTGGTTAACATTTCCCCAACAGTACAAGTATGAGTACCGCCAATGTTGTAATACTCTCCCGCTACAGGATTGACCGTTACCAGCATATAATATGCTCGTACTGCATCTCGGACATCAGCATAAGTTCGCAGGGAATCGAGATTCCCTGTTTTTACCGTTGGTGGTATTTGTCCTGCCTCTATCATAGCTATCTGTTTTGCAAAAGTTGATTCAGCAAATACATCTCCCCGCCGTGGACCTGTATGGGTAAACATACGAGTAGTCATCACCATTATATTGTATGCTCCGGCATAATAGCGTCCGAGTAAATCAGTTCCTACTTTTGAAATTGCGTAAGGAGAAGCAGGATGGAACGTACATTCTTCATTAATAGGTAGTTTATCTTTTGTCACTTTCCCAAACACTTCGGAAGAAGCGCATACATGTATAACTGGATTCAAACGTAGTATTTTCACACTTTCCAAAAGACGACAGGTACCAAGAATATTGGTATTGAGAGTATCAACAGGTGAAGAAAAACTCGTTAACGGATAGCTCTGAGCCGCTAAATGGAATATATAATCGGGTTTGACATCTTCAAGTACTGCTATCAATGACCCTTGATCGTTGAGATCCCCGTAATGTACAAACACACGGTCCTTTTTATTTATTCTTTCCACAATATGGATAATATTGTCCATTGGACTTCGCCAACGTTGCATCCCATGTATTTCCCATGTAGTATTTTCCAGCAGGAAATCAGCTAAATGGGACCCCACCATACCGGTCATACCAGTTATTAACGCTTTTTTACTCATTCTTGTTTCTCCTGAATTTATTATTTGTATTGTTTCTTCTTTTGGGGGATAGCGCCGGCAGCAAGAGTTGACATAACAATAAGCTGATAGTCGATGGGATTGTTATTCTTGACGCCTCAATATAACTATCTATATCAAGAAGCATAAGATAACCAATCTTGTTAAAGGACGATTATAGAGCAGTTCTTATATCTCAATTCTTGAGTTTACACAATTTTACTTAAGTATTGGCACATTTTTTGATACCTAATTCGTTATAATATAAAGAATTAGCAAAAAGCCAATGTGTGTATCCTTTATGAAAGAATAGTAACATATCATAGCACCCGCTAACAAATATTTTTTCACCTTTGATTATCCCCCA
>JAISES010000127.1 GCA_031263965.1 Prevotella sp.
ATCCAGCGCAGCGACAAAGCTGCCAACATAAGTGTTGCTAAACGGAATCTGATAAGAGCCGGCGTCAGGCTGGAAATCAATGAAGGCGCATATAAGAAACTGAATGAAATTGCCAATACGGTATCGCCTCAGGATACTGCATTTATAGAAAAAATAAAGAATGGAAAGGATATTCTTTTTTCTATTAACAAAGAGATGAATTACACTGTAAATGATTTTACGGAATATATCCGTTTCAGGAACGGGCTACTAAGTAAAAAAACCGGAGATGAGCCCGATATTATGCAGTTTATCGATGTAGTGAAACATAATCTGTCTACCGATCAGCTGAAAGAATACTTCGACAGTTACTTCTCGCGGAAGCTATCAGACTATTATTATTCCACATTGGAAGAATATTATCCCGATTTTGACAGGCAAATGAAAGAGTTTTCGGATGGATTGCTTTTTTTTGCAGTTAAAAACAAAAATATTTGGGAGCGCTCAAAAACAGATGAAAAAGGGCTGGCTGATTATTTTAATAAGAATAAATCGAAATATAAGCTTGACGGGAAAAAGTATAAAGGACTGATCGTATTTGCCAAGGACGAAAAATCTCTGGCTGATGCCGAAAGCCTTGCGGCAAAGGAAAAGGATGTAAATTCTTTTATCCGGCAGGTAAAGGCCTCATTAAATAAGAATGGAGTAGTTATACAAATGGAACCGGGGTCATGGACAAAGGGGAATAATAAATTTGTAGACAATAAAATATTTGGCGAGACTACACCTGCTTCCCGTAGAGATTTTCCATTCTTTTTCGTTACAGGCAATTATATCGATACCCCTCAGGACTATACCGATGTGCAAAATGCAGTGGAAACAGACTATCAGGATTTTCTGGAGAAAGAATGGGATGCATACCTGAAAAGTAAATATAAAGTGGAGATCGAAAAAACGGTTTTGGATACAATACAATGAAAAAGATAATTAATATAGGGATTGTTCTTATTTTCATCTCTTTTGTTTCGTGCAAAAAAGAAAGGGCAGATATGAATAAATCTGAAATTCCTGTTGTAACGGTAGATAACGAAACCTTATATAAGGCCGAACTCGATGAAGCAGTGCCTCTGAATTTATCGGCGGAAGACAGTACGGAAGTTGCACAATCGTATATCAAAATGTGGATAAACAACCGGCTGATGTATGATAAGGCAAGTAAAAATATAGTCAATAAAGAAGAAATAGACCGGTTGGTAGAGGATTACCGGAAGTCTTTGATAACAAATTCGTTCCAGGAGCAACTGATCAGGGAGTATTTCTCCGGATCGGTGAAAGATAAAGAGTTGGAAGCATACTATGAGAAGAATAAAGACAAGATAAAATTAAAAGAAAATATCATAAAAGGCCTCTTCCTGAAAGTGCCTGTCGATTCTAAAGAACTGGCTAATTTTCAGAAATGGTACAAGCAGGCAAATGATGCCGCTGTGGAAAATATAGAGAAAAAAAGACTGCAAAATGCTGTCGGCTACGAGTATTTTTATAATGACTGGGTTAGCTTTAACTCTATGTCGGAGAATATGCCCCTGTCGATAGATGATGAGGAACAGTTCCTCAAAGCGAATAAGAATATGGAAGTAAGGGATTCCTCTTTTGTCTATTTGCTGAATATCAAAGAATATAAGCTTGCAGGAAGTGAGGCTCCGTTCGATTATATAAAAAGCCATCTGATAGAAATATATATGGAACAACAGCGTTCCGATTATCTGAGGCAGGTTCAGGATGATTTATACAAGAAAGCTGTTTCCGGAGGACAAATTAAGTTTTACGATAATAAACTATAACTTATTTTTTTACGTTAAGAAAAAACATTATTACTATATTTACGCACTTTTTAATGAATAAAAGAATGATAAAAAGAGCCGGAAAAACGATTTTACTAGCAATATTATTGAGTTTAAGTGTTATAAGCTATGCCCAGAACAATGTTATTGACGAAATAATATGGGTGGTGGGTGATGAAGCTATCCTGAAGTCGGATGTAGAGAACATGCGCAGGGATATGATAGGTCAGGGAATGCAGATGAAAGGCGATCCCTATTGTTTCATCCCCGAACAATTAGCCGTTCAGAAACTCTTTCTTGATCAGGCAAAAGTAGATAGTATAACGATACAATCTTCTACAATTATAAAAGAAGCTGATTATCTCGAAAAGTATTATATAAGCAATGCCGGCTCGAAAGAAAAACTGGAGGAATACTGGCAAATGCCGCTGTCGCAAATCAGGGAACGTATACGTGAGCAGATCCAGAATCAATACCTGACAGAAGAGGTAAAGAAAAAACTGACGGCCAAAATGTCCCTTACCCCGTCGGAGGTGCGGAAATATTATGCCCAATTGCCGAAAGACAGCCTTCCTTTCATCCAAACAACAGTGGAAGTTCAGGTAATAACAAATGAACCTGTTGTGCCGGTTGCCGAAATAGATAAGGTGAAAGAACGCCTGAGAGATTTCACAAACAGGATAAACAGCGGGGGACAAAGCTTTTCTACTTTAGCCATTATGTATTCGGAAGACGGAAGCGCTGCAAATGGTGGCGAGCTTGGCTTTAACGGCCGTGCCCAATGGGTTCCCGAGTTTGCCGGCATGGCGTTCTCGCTAAACGACCCCAAAAAGGTATCCAATATAGTGGAAACAGAGTATGGATTCCATATACTTCAACTTATCGAACGCAGAGGCGATCAGGTAAATGTAAGGCATATCCTGCTCAAACCGAAAGTGCCGAACGAAGCATTTGATAGATCGATTGCACGGATGGATTCGTTGGCTAAGGATATACGGGCGCAAAAATTCACATTCGAAGATGCGACAGTGGTTTCTCATGATAAGGATACCCGAGGAAACAATGGATTGATAGTAAATAATGGAAGAGAAAGCTCAAATTACGGCACTCCCCGTTTCATAATGGAAGAGCTTCCGTTGGAAATAGGTAAAACCGTGGAGACAATGAAGGTTGGAGAGATTTCGGCTCCATTCAAAATGATACAGAAAAATGGGAAAGAAGTTGTCGCAATAGTTAAACTCCGAAGCAGAGTTGATGGGCATGTAGCGAATGTATCCGATGACTTCCAGACCTTAAAGGCAATTGTCGAGGATAAAAAGCAAGAGGAAATATTGAAGAAATGGTTGCAGTCCAAAATAAAAGATACTTATGTAAGGATAGACAAAGATTGGCAAAATTGCGACTTCCAATACTCCGGATGGATTAAATAAGAAACGTAATACGCGTGTTCAATAAACTTATTACATATATAAAACAAAGGCATAGACTACCCGCTGTGAGTATTCTGTGCCTGATTGTTATCTATGCGTCGGCACAAACAATGCTTTCGCCAAATCCCGGCGCCGGCATCAGGCAAGCCCCGCAGAAGCCCCAGGCTCCGCAAAAACCGCAACAGCAACCGAAGGGAAAAGCAAAGGTCATTGAGATAAAATTTACAAAACATCTGCTGGAACGCGATAACCAGCCGAATATACAAGTTCTCAAAGATAGCGTTATATTCTTCCACGATGGAGCTTACCTGTACTGCGACAGCGCATACTACAATAAAGAGAAAAACACATTCGATGCATTCAGCAATGTCCGTATGGAACAGGGTGACACCATCTTTCTATACGGAAACTATATGTATTACGACGGCAATACAAAATTGGTCAGATTCCGTGAAAACGTAAGCCTCGAACACTATCCGGAGAATAAAAAAACGAATGTAACCACCCTCCTTACCGACAGTCTCAACTATGACCGGATAATGAATATCGGTTATTATTTCGACGGAGGGATGTTGATAGATTCGCTGAACGAACTTACATCTTACTGGGGGCAATACGAACCCGGGTTGCATATGGCGACATTCAGGGACAGCGTTATACTGAAGAATCCCAAGTTCATGCTATACTCCGATTTGCTGAAATACGATACGGCTATTAAACTCGCCCTGATATCAACTCCTACAAAGATAGTATCGGACAGCGGTTTAATATATACCAGCAAGGGGTGGTATAATACCACTACGGAAGAGTCCTTGCTGCTCGATCAATCAACAATCCTGAATAAGCAGGGCAATCGCATTTTGCGGGGAGATTCGATCTTTTATTATAAGGCGAAAGGCTATGGAGAAGTATTTGGCAACATGTTTCTGCAAGATACCCTCGAGAAGGTGATCCTTATGGGCGATTACGGCTATTACAACGAACTTACGGACTATGCTATGGCTACAGATTCTGCTTTTTGTATCGAATATTCACAGCCGGACAGCCTGTTTTTTCATGGCGATACGCTGAAGCTGATCACCATAACAGATACGATAAAATATATACAGCAAAGCATTACTCATAAACCGGCAGATTCTTTATCGATAGATTCGGTGCATCATCCGGTAAACGATTCCTTATATATAGAGCATGCCCTGGTGAAACCTTTGGCGGAGGCAGGGGATTCTGTTCCGCACCACCGGCAAAAGGCTGATTCTATACAGACTTTCCGCATGATAAAAGGATACTATGGAGTACGCTTCTATCGTGCAGATATACAAGGTATATGCGATTCGCTGCAATTTAGTTCAAGGGATTCTATCATACATATGTACAAAGACCCCGTCCTTTGGAATACAAACAGGCAGCTTTCGGGCGATACCATCGATGTGTTTATGAACGACAGCACGATCGATTATATGCATGTCAAGCGTTATGCCTTCTCGATAGAACAGAAAGATTCGATACATTTCAACCAGATGAAAAGCCGTTCGCTTAAAATATACTTCGAAAACAAGAAAACAAAAGAGGTGCTGGCAGAGGGGAATGTAGAAATAATCTCTTATCCTGAAGAAAGGAACGGGGGGCTTTCTGGAGTGCTCAACTGGCTTGAAGTCAGTCATCTTAAAATAACTTTTGTTGACGGGAAATTTAACCGAATGGTCGGATGGTCTGAAAATGTCAGCAAGGCAACTCCTTTTCATCTGCTGAAGCCGGAGCAACTCCGTTTGAAAGATTTTTATTGGTTCGATTACCTGCGCCCGTTAGACAAAAAAGATATATTCAGAAAAGTTAAAAGACGGACGGAAGATGTCGTAACAAGGCAAAGATCTTCTATATTTAACAGAATAGAAGAATAATCCGATGAGTGATATAATACATCTTTTACCCGACTCCATAGCCAACCAGATAGCTGCAGGAGAGGTTATACAACGGCCTTCGTCCGTGGTAAAAGAATTAGTCGAAAATGCTTTGGATGCGGGCGCTACCGGCATACAGCTAATCATAAAAGATGCCGGACGTACCCTTGTTCAGGTTATCGACAACGGCAAAGGAATGTCAGCCACAGATGCGCGCATGGCATTTGAACGCCATGCCACCTCAAAGATAAAGTCGGCTGACGACTTGTTTGCCCTCCGCACAATGGGGTTTCGCGGCGAAGCATTGCCTTCTATTGCCGCCATAGCCCAGGTAGAACTTAAATCCCGCAGGGAAGATGACGAATTGGGCACGCTATTGCAACTTTCGGGATCGAAAGTGGAGAAACAAGAGCCGGTTGCTTGTCCCGCCGGTAGTAATTTTTCTGTTAAAAATATATTTTATAATGTTCCCGCACGCAGGAAATTCCTGAAATCGAACGACACAGAGCGCAGGAACATACTTACCGAACTGGAACGCATTGTTCTTGTAAATCCTTCCATCGACTTCTCGTTTATAGACAATGACGTTGAAGTCCTCAATTATCCGGCGTCAGGATTACGCCAGCGCATAATAAATGTAGTAGGGAAGAGTTTCAACCAGCAGCTCATATCCATCGATGTAAATACTTCTCTGGCTAAGATAACCGGATTTGTGGGCAAACCTGAGTCGGCGCGTAAAACGCGGGCGCAGCAATATTTTTTTGTAAACGGACGGTATATGCGCCATCCCTATTTCAATAAGGCCGTTCAGTCTGCATTCGAATCTCTGATCCCTATTGGGGAAATGCCTAATTATTTTATCTATTTCGAAGTAGATCCGTCGGCAATTGATGTCAATATACATCCGACTAAAACAGAAATAAAATTTGAAAACGAACAGCCTGTCTGGCAAATACTTTCTGCTGCGGTAAAAGAGGCATTGGGTAAGTTCAACGAAGTGCCTACCATTGATTTCGACACCGAAGGAGCTATAGATATACCCATCCACGACCCTTTCCGCAATGTGGCTCCGCCTCAGGTAACTGTGAATCCTGCATATAATCCGTTTAAAACGCAAAGCTCCAATTATCAGCGGCCGAATCTTGATTGGGATAAGTTTTATCGGGGATTCGAGAATGATAAGGGTAGCCTGAATATCATAGAGCCGGAAGTGGATATATTTAACCATTCTGATGAGGATAAGAATAATGAAGCGGAGAAAGCGCATGTTCCGGATATGGTAATTCATTACCAATACAAAAACAGGTATATTCTGACGTCGGTTAAGTCGGGGCTGATGTTGATAGATCAACGCAGGGCGCATATACGCATATTGTCCGACCAGTTTCTGAGTCAGATACGGAATAATAAAGGTATTTCCCAGCGCGCCTTATTTCCCGAAATAATAGAACTATCGCCTTCCGAGGCTTCAATGATACCATACATAATCGAAGACCTGGAAGCCGTTGGATTCGACCTGAGTCATTTGGGAAATAATTCTTATGCGATAAATGGCGTTCCTTCCGAAATGACGAATACAGACTTCGTTGTATTGATTCATAACATGATAGGCCGGAGCATAGACAGCGGCAGTGATGTGAAAGAAGAAATACGCGAATCCCTTGCCCTCTCTATGGCTAATGCTGCGGCAATATCGTACGGGCATAAACTTTCGGATGAAGAGATGGCAAAAATGATAGATCAGTTATTCGCCTCTCCTTCACATAAATATACCCCCGATGGAAAGACGATAATATCGCTGTTGGACGATGATGCTATAGACAAAATGTTTAAGTAAACAACCAGGATAAAATCACTGCAACAGGGAGAGCCGGCAGCATGTTGGTTACATTTATCTCTTTTATCTTAAGGATGTTTATTGCCAATCCGATCAGCAAAACTCCCCCAACGGATGTCATATCTGCAATCAGGGGTTCGCTCATATAACGCATAGCGAAAGTTGCGAAAAGAGTTAATCCTCCCTGATAAATCAATACCGGTATAGATGAGAACATAATACAAAAGCCGAAGGATGAGGCTAATGCAACTGAAGAAATTCCATCCATGATCGATTTTGTAAGTAAGAGGTTAGGGGTTTGCCCCATCCCGTCTTCTATGGCTCCCAGAATAGACATCGAACCCACGCAAAAGAGCACGGAGGCTGTAATAAGTCCTTCATTGAATCGTGATTCCGCATCACTCTCAGCCACATCTTGAAGGCTTTTTCCCCTTCCTTTTTTCTGTAAATAACCGGCAAACCGTCTCAGATATTTATCTATATTTATCCCTTGCCCGATAAGGGAACCGGTTACAATACTCACGATTATAAGGATCATATTGCCCGATTTCAAAGACATGGATATTCCTATTACGCAAGTGAACAAGCCAATTCCCTGGAAAATGAGATTGATCATTTTTTGAGGCAGGCGCGTGTGGATCAGTAACCCGACGGCACTCCCTGCAATAATGGCTCCCGTATTAGCTAATGTACCGATCATATAGTAATTTTATGTACAAAAATAACTAAAACAATCGTTATGTTGGACTATGGGCTGAAAAAGTTGCAATTTGCTTTTGTCTTACTCCCGTCATTGCGAACCTGAAAGGTGAAGCAATCCAGTCGAAATATTCTTTTATGGATTGCTTCGTCGTTGCACTCCTCGCAATGACGGGTTACGAGGTGTCTTTACTCTCCCCCGCTGGAGCGTGTCTTGCCCAAAGGGCAATCCTTTTTTTGCTGTGCAACACATAGACTATAAGTCCGCGCGGGCTCGGGCATTTTTCAAAATGGTTCTTAAAAATCCATACTTTAAAGTTCTCATATAGATTGCGTCTAAAACTACACAAATGTTTTTTATTTACCCAAAAGGAATAAAAATTTTATTTTAACATTTTTATGTAAAATGCAATTTTTCTCTAAAAAGTTAATATATTTACCATTATTAACAAACATATATATGTTATGGGATTGCTTAAATCACATATGGATGCTATAGAGAATCAACTTATAGCCACATCTCAAATTCCAGCAAATGCGGGACATACTCTTCATCGTGGAACGCCTAGAGAATCTTTTATTAAACAATATCTTGAAGGACATATTGGTTCAAATGTTGCAATTGGCACAGGTGAAATTATTGATGCAAATTCTCAACCTAGAGATTCTCGTAATCAATTTGATATAGTAATTTATAAAAAAAATTATCCAAAATTAGATTTTGGTGGTGGAATCTCTGGTTTTTTGATAGAATCTGTAATCGCAACAATAGAAGTAAAATCACTTTTAGACCAATCTGCTATTGACCAATCCGTTAGAGCTGCAAACAATGTAAAACAGTTGACACCACATATAATTCATAGTATTTCTATAGGATGGATACCACCAAAGGTTATGAATTTTGTCATAGCTTATTCTGGACCTGCCCAAATGTCTACAGTACATGGATGGATACTAAATAGTCATAATACATTAAATATTCCTTTACCAAGCTGGACTCATCAAAATAAGACCACTATACCTGGTACTGCATTAGATGGAGTTTTTGTTCTAAATAAAGGATTTGTAAAATTAGATAATACTCCATTAAATTTAAACCCGAATGGAGTTAATGGTATACATACTATTGCAGATTGTCAAAATGGAAGTTTATTAATGTTTTTCCTTTATCTACAAACAGCATGCGATAATTTGATTGGTTCTTGGTTAAATCCTATACCATATGTTGCCAATGCTCCATTTGCAAACGTAAGAACAATATAAAATAATAACTTTGTAGATAGCCCCCGCTGGCGCGGACATTTGTCCGTGTCTTACCCGAAGAGCAATCCTTTTTTTTGCTGTGCAACACATAGACTACAAGTCTGCGCGAGCAGAAACAACAAAAAAAGCCTATCTTTGTTATATATTCTGACTTCAACTAAAAACAGGCATGAACTATTTCAATTATAAAAGACGCGTATCATCTGTGACCAGGATAGGTGATACACCTGTCGGAGGTGAAAACCCTATCCGCATCCAGTCGATGACCAACACGAATACTAATGATACGGAGGCCAGCGCCGGACAGGTAATCAGGATAGTGCAGGCCGGAGCCGATTATGTCCGCCTGACTGCGCAAGGAGTGCGCGAAGCCGAAAATCTCAGGAATATAAAAGAAGTAGTCGGAGGGAAAGGGTATACAATCCCTTTGATAGCCGATATACACTTCAATCCCCGTGCGGCTGAGGCGGCTGCCGGAATTGTAGAAAAAGTACGTATCAATCCCGGAAACTATGTCGATCGTGTAAAAACTTTCGAAACATTCGAATATACCGCTGAGGAATATGCCCGGGAAATAGAAAAGATCAGGGCAAAACTAATACCCCTCCTGGATATATGCAAAGAACATAAAACAGCTATACGCATCGGCGTGAATCATGGCTCTCTTTCCGACAGGATTATGAGCCGGTATGGCGATACTCCCGAAGGTATGGTAGAGTCGTGTATGGAATTTCTGCATATATGCCTCGAAGAGGATTTTACGGATATTGTAATCTCCATGAAAACCTCCAATACGGTTGTGATGTCTAAGGCCGTGCGCCTGCTGATAGCCCGTATGGAAAAAGAAGGGCTTGCTTTTCCGTTGCATCTGGGCGTCACCGAAGCGGGTGACGGAGAAGACGGACGCATCAAGTCGGCCGTAGGGATAGGCTCTTTGCTTTCGGACGGGATAGGCGATACGATCCGTGTTTCGCTGAGTGAAGACCCCGAACTGGAAATTCCGGTTGCACGCAAACTGGTTGCATACATCACTCAAAAAACAAACCATCCCGAAATAATTGCGGAAGCCTGTCCCGAATATTCTCCGTTTTCTACAGACAGACGAGAAACATATGTAGCAGGAAATATCGGA
>JAISES010000181.1 GCA_031263965.1 Prevotella sp.
TGAAGATCGGGGCATCTTTGCAAATTTACCGGCGCATAGCTGCTCCAAAAGCGGAGGATCGAGAAATTGCACGGCAGACGATTCTGTCAGTACAAAATAGTCGTATGGGTAATCTTCGGTATAGTCTATCTGAGTGCCGTAATATTCGGAATCCTCGTACACGTCTACGTACGACCTGCAATTGCAACAGTAATACGATCCGTCTATCAGCAATTCCTGCGTATCGGAACTGGTCCATTTGGCTCCTTCCTTTTTCAGCCAGTTTTCCTCACAGGTAATCAGCACCTTGTCAAAAGCATATTTACACAGTCGGGGCGGAGTTTCTGAGGCAAAGTCATCGCCTTCCTTGTATCCGTATTCGAATATATGGTCGAGGCTGTGTTCGTAATTGATTCTTTCCACAACGTAATATTCTTTGAAAATTTCCGGAAGCCGCAATATGTTTTCCGTCCTTTTGCCCGATCCGAACTGGATATTGAGGCATTGCCCCGAAGTCCTGTACTTCTTCACGATGCGTACCCAGTATGAACCGAAGTCGCCGTGAACATTTACTACGTTGTTGAACAAATAATCGACCTCATCGCCGGACATATCCCGGCCGTCTCTCCGCTTTATCCTTACATAGGAGGTGTGAATGCTGCTCATTTGACCGAATTTTGAAATCAGGCTGTTAAGGTACTGATTTCTTTGAAATTTCCGCCGATTTTGCCCCTCAATAAAATCTTTCTGTTCATGTTTTATATCAGTCCAAATTGTTTTAAGTAATCAATAAAAATTAATGACGTGTTTATAGGGTCAGTTCCTCCCGTCATTGCGAGCATAAAAGGTGAAGCAATCCAATGACTACTTTTGGTTTAGTCCGCTAAACCTGCAAACAAAAAGAATAAAATCCATCTAAAAATACCTATAAAAAAAATTTGCTATAAAATTTAAACAGTTTCTTATCCCTTATTTCTTTTCTTTATTAAACATACTACCTGACGCCTGGGCGGTAGGCATTACCAGCATATCTTGTATATCGACATGGGCAGGCTGAGAAACGGCATAGGATACAGCTTCGGCAATATCGCCGGCAACGAGATTGTCGAAACCGGCGTACACCCGATCGGCTCTGGTTTGGTCCCCTTTAAACCGGACTAAAGAAAATTCGGTTTCCACAGCTCCGGGGCATATTTGAGTAACTTTGATATTGTATGGTAAAAAATCCATTCGCATACCTTTACTCAAGGCATCCACCGCATGCTTCGTTGCACAATATACAACTCCGTCAGGATACACATCTTTTCCGGCAATAGAACCAATATTGATAATATGGCCCGACTTACGGGCTACCATCGAAGGCGATACTATCCGCGTAACATATAGCAGTCCTTTTACATTGGTGTCGATCATGCGTTCCCAGTCTTCCGGGACTCCTTTGTGAATAGGGTCGAGACCGACAGCCAAACCGGCATTATTAACCAATACATCAATATTTTTCCACTCTTCGGGAAGGCTATTTATAGCTTTTTCTACTTCATCATATACCCTGACATCGAAACAAAGAGAGAAAACCTTTACTTCATACTTAATTTCTATTTCTTTTTCAAGCTCTTCAAGCCGGTCTTTACGCCGTCCGGTAATAATTACATTATATCCATCTTTTGCCAAACGGAGGGCAATCGCTTTCCCCAAACCAGAAGTCGCCCCTGTAATAAGCGCTATTTTTCTCATATTCTTCCTTATTTAATCCACACGTTTATAATTTCACCCAAACATGATTTAAGATTGGCATCCTCAGCCGGTATTTCTCCTGACTTCTTACATTCTATAATCATCCAGGCTTCGGAAAATGCAGGAGAGCCTGAAGGCATCGCTACAGGAGTAAACTCTGTGTTTTCAATCTTTTCCGGACTATCCAGTTTAGCTAAGCCGTCATTATATATTTCCGTAAAGAAACAGATGGTATACATTTTTGCATTTTCGATTAACGAATACCGGCTTGCACTAACATTCGTTATCGCCTGTAATCTTTCCATCAAAGTAGATGTACCTCTCCATTTTGCAAGGATAGCCGATGGTTCTTTCACATTACCGCTCAGTATCAGCACTTCTTTGCCTATCATTGAGACAGGAATTTTATCGGCTGTGATTTTCTTAAATCCGGACATTGTAGATGCTGTATTTTGTAGCGGCTGAGATTCTTCTTTTTCAACAACAGGAGCCGGAGCTACCGCCACAGGCTGTTCGACGACAGATGCCACCTGTTGAACTGCCGCACCTGCTGTACTCACCCCATTGAGGTATACGTCGATAGATCGAAAAATACTGTTAATACTATCTACGGTTTGTATTCTGAATTTATCATAATACCGGTTAAGTTTATCTCCTTTTTTATTCAGAGCTACTTTGTCTGTGATCATTTGCTCCGCAGGTTGCAATTCCTTACTGTCGGAGTAATCATATTTGATGCCTCTGACAGTCACATTACATTCCCCGTCTCCAACTTCCATAAGCAGCTGGTAAATCATTTTAGCCTGATCGAGCACCAATGCGCTTTTTTTAAAGACAAGATGTTTTTCACCACTGCATGCTATTGTCCGGGATTGGGGATCCGACAACAATATCCTGCTATTTAAGTTCCCTCCGGACTTATAGTTATCTTGAGCCCATTTATCCATTAAGCTAAAGAAACGATCACCATTGATTGGCTGTTTTACTGCTATTGATTTTTGAAAAATCACCCTGCCTCCAACCTCAGGTACGGCTCCGGCTAAATACTTATTCTGCTGAGCGACAGAAAAAAGACTTACTAAAAGAAGAAAAACCAGTAAAAGATATTTTTTCATTTCGACAAGTTATTATGATTAGACATTATGTTAGTTTAAATTTATAATTGAACGGTTTATGGATAATTCTGAAATTATGCAGTGCGGCGCAAGTTTGAAAGACATGGTTAACAAAGAGATTTTTTCTCAACCGGCA
>JAISES010000205.1 GCA_031263965.1 Prevotella sp.
TCCTGATTTGGTCAACAATAATTATGGAACAGGGTACGATGCCGCGACAAACACAACGCCCGCCTGGGTAAGAGGTGATCATGGAACAGCATGCACAGGGATTATTGGTGCTCAGTATAACAATGCAAAGGGAATAGCAGGTGTTGCCCCCGATTCCAAACTTATGTCAATAAGTATTGGCCTTTTTTACTCAGATACCCCTCAGCAACTGGCAAATGGTTTTGGCTGGGCATGGCGCAATGGAGCTGATATTATTAGTAACTCATGGGGGTTTATTCCCGGCTGGTGGAGTTATGCCCCATCAGCTTTCCTGGAAAATGCAATTGATTCGGCTTTAGTATATGGTCGTAATGGTAAAGGCGCTATTGTTGTCTTTGCTTCGGGTAATGAAGACAGCACAAGCATAAGATACCCGGGAAATTTCAGCTCTGATATCCTGGTTGTTGGCGCTGTAAGTCCTTGCGGAGAAAGAAAATCGCCAACTTCTTGTGATGGAGAATATTGGTGGGGGAGTAATTATGGCACACAGCTTGATGTTGTTGCGCCTGGTGTTCTTATACCAACAACTGATAGACAGGGGAATAATGGATATAATTATGTTACTGATGATCCTGATGACCCTGCTTATTCAGATTACTCAAATAAAGATTATACAGGAAAATTTAATGGTACATCTTCTGCCTGTCCTCATGTAGCTGGTGTTGCCGCCCTTATCTTATCGGTAAATCCAACTCTTACAGGACAGCAAGTCCGTGATATTATTGAAAGTACCGCCCAGAAAGTCGGCGACTACAACTATCAAACCACTTCAGGACACCCCAGCGGCACCTGGAACAATGAAATGGGTTATGGCATGGTGAATGCCTATGCTGCCGTACAGGCGGCATGTCCGACAATAGTCAACTTCACAAATCAAACCGTAACCACCGACACCACCGTAACAAGTTGCGGCGACATCAACGTACAGAACGTAACCGTCACCAACGGTGCCAAGCTCACGCTCGACGCCGCAGGCGAAGTCAATATCATCAGCGATTTTGAAGTAGAGTTAGGTTCGGAATTTGAAATAATAGAATAAAAAAACAGTACCTCTGCCCGGCGCAGCCTCCAGGCTACGCCGGGCGAGGTTTATAATTTACAGTTTTAATAAAAAGAAAGTATCATGAAAAAGATGATTTTGACGAAAACACTAAAATTTTTACTGTTTGCCGTGCTTGCATTGAGCATGGGCGTAGCATGTTCAAAAGATGACATGCCGGAAGAAAAATTGGAACTGCCGGGAACCACATGGAAACTGGCAGACATACGCAACCTCGCGACAGGCGAATTAAGAACGCTTGAACCGCATCGTCCTGATGGCCAGTTCGAAAGTTTTTCCTTTACATTCGAAGACGACACGCTCGGTCATGGACGTTCCTGCACAAATCAGATGTTTGTAAATATAAAAGGAACAACTCACGGACGTTATCTTGGCATCATGACGATGGTATATGAAGGAACAGACGATTGCATTTATTTTTCAGATGTTTTACGTTTGGTAGATGAATGCTTTTTTGAAAAAGGTCAGTTGATATTCGCTTATACACAGGATGATGTTCGCTATCATTTACGATTCAAACAAGTAAAAGATGTACCGGAAGTTGAAAATCCATTAACCGATTTACCCTGGTTGAAAGCCATAGTGGACGAAACGGTTTTAGCAATTCAAAATGGGAATCCACTGTCCGTATCAATATACCAGTGTGTTTATGGTGATAGCGAAACAGGTTTTTTAATAGATGAAGGCAATATAAAGCCTTTCTATAATTACAATGGAGAAATATTGTGCATAATGGGGGGATTTACAGGAGAAACCTGTTCGGAATTAAATATTGTCGGTAAAAAACTTATTTGGGAAATAAGTAATTAAAAAATTCATTTATTATTCCTTCTATGTGGATGGAGGTCTGATTGATACGAAACAAATGATTTTAACAAAATAAGGAGGTGAGAGATGAAAAAAATAATGAGTTACCTGCTGTTATTTATGATAACAGGCGGAATACAAACAGTAACCGGACAAACGAATGACAATACCATAGTCATACCCGGCACTTCATGGTCGGTACTGCGCTATGGTATGCTTCTTGAGCCTTGGGTATCCACTCAATATATTTATTTTAATGAAGATACCACCGTGACCGGCAAGACATACAAAAAAGTATTTTCATGCGACGATGAATTGCATGAAAATATAAAGTATGAAGGATTAATCAGGGAACAGGATAAAAAAACGTATTTTATCAGGGAAAATACCGAAACGGAATACTTACTGTACGATTTTTTGCTGGAAGAAGGAACCAGCTTTGAATATCAGGCTACAACACTTTATGTAAAGAAAGTCGATTCCGTAGAAATCGGCAACATACAGAAAAAACGAATCCAATTTACCACCCCGCCGCCTGATGACGATATTGTACGTGCTACCTGGATTGAAGGTATCGGCAGCTTGACCGGCCTGTTTTATCCACATGGCGGTATGCGTCCTCCCAATAATGTCATTGAAGCCTTACTGTGTTATTTTCAAAACGATGAACTGATATATAAAAATCCGGCGTATTCCGAATGTTATTATGATAAAGTAGAAGACATCACTTCGGTAAAATCCACAACAGTCAACAGTTTGGCAGTTTATCCCAACCCTGTAGATAATGTCCTTGTCATATCCTCTTCAAATGAAACGGATTCATTCGCCGAATTGGCCGATATATCGGGAAAAACGGTATATGTCAAACGATTGGATACCGGTAAGGAACATAAGATTGATGTGAGCCCATTCGCATCCGGCCTGTATCTTCTCTGTATTTACGATACAAACGGACTCGCTTCCACATTTAAGATTATTAAAAAATAAGAGCCATGAAAACAAAAAACAGATTACTGATTTTATCCCTGTTCGGGATTGGCTTCCTGTCGTTGCAGGCACAGAACCTTGCAACGCTTGATGAAACTGTTATAAAAGATACGGTATTCGCCATTTCACAAAAGAGCGACATTATTTCTAAAACCGTACATGCTTCGGGACAAGTGGCATTCTCTTCAAAATCCGGATATGTAAGAGTATTATTGACAGACGAATCCGGCTATGATTTGCTGGTGTACGAAACTTTTCCATTGCTTGCAACGAACGGAATAGATGTTTTTGATAATGTTGCACTGGAAACAGGCAATATTCCATCTTTCTTTTCTGCAACGAGAATCCGTGTAGAAATAGAAAACGCCGAATTGAAAAATCTGTCAATAGACGTATCAGAGAAAGGAATTATCAAAGAACAGCAGCAAAAGGTGAAAAGCGACAGGATTACTTTGATAAATAAGAATCTTCGTAAACAGAATGAATTATGGACAGCAGACGAAACGTCTGTGTCCCAATTAAGTTACGAAGAAAAGAAACATCTGTTTAAGGGACGTGTTCCCGATTTGCAGGGATTTGAATACTATAAGGGAGGAGTATTTAAATTATACAGCGATAATAAAAGTGAAAACGATTTAAAACCCGGAAGCAGTCAAGCAGTTTCAATCAATTGTATATCTTCTTTCGACTGGAGAAACAGGCATGGACAATATTGGTTAACCTCTGTAAAAAGTCAATCCCCATGCGGTAGTTGTGGCATTTTTGCTGCTACGGGTGCGACAGAGGCGCTGGTTAATCTATATTATAATCAGCACATTAATTACGATTTGGCAGAGCAGCAAGCCGTGTCCTGTCTTAGCAGCAGTAGCTATAATTGTAATACCGGCTGGTTCCCGTCTGATATTTTAGATTATTACACAAATACCGGCGTTGTCAATGAATCCTGTTTTCCTTATCAGGGAAACAGCAGTATTCCATGTTCTGATATATGCGACAATCCTACCGAAAGAATTAAAATCGGAGGTAGAGTAGATTTTCCAAGTACATATTATCCAAGAACAGAAGAATCTTTAAAGAAAATGATAATCAGATATGGTCCCATAAGTGGCGGAATTTCTAGTTGGGGTCATGCAATGACGCTATCAGGCTATTATAATGATACCATAGATAACAGTGTTGTCTGGATATTTAAAAACAGTTGGGGAGCCAGTTGGGGCGATAATGGCTGGGGATATATTAAAGTTGACATGAGCGATATTGGATGGACTCACGCTTTATTACCTCCTGTCACCAGCCTCAACTACACCAACGCCGATATTGTGTGCGAAGACCGCGACGGCGACGGTTACTACTTCTGGGGCATCGGCCCCAAACCGGCGCATTGTCCGCCGTGTGCTCCCGACGAGCCGGACGGCGACGATTCCAATCCCAATCTGGGGCCTATGGACGAGTACGGATACTGCGAAGCAATTACGCCTTTAGTGGAAAACATTACGACCTCCCAAACATGGAATACAAACAGAACCGTATGCCGGAATCTGGTTGTTCAGTCTGGTACTACCCTGACCATAACCGCTACGGTTTTTATGCAGGCACATAAGGTAACCACTCAAAATGGCGGTAAAATAATTCTTTCAGGAGGAACGATTGACAATGGAAATATTATTGCACAAAGCGGCAGCGAATTGACAATCACAAATAACGGAAAAATACTCTTGGGAAGTTACGATAATCTGGATATTCAATTGGGAGCTATATTTAACGATATATATGGTGAAATTTTATTGAAATAATAAATGCCCTCGTCCGGCGTAGCGCGAACGCTTCGCCGGGCGGGGTTTATAATTTACAGTTTTAATAAAAAGAAAGTATCATGAAAAAGATGATTTTAACGAAAACACTAAAATTTTTACTGTTTGCCGTGCTTGCATTGAGCATGGGCGTGGCCTGTTCAAAAGATGACATGCCGGAAGAAAAATTGGAACTGCCTGGAACCAAATGGAAACTGGCAGACATACGCAACCTCGCGACAGGCGAATTAAGAACGCTTGAACCGCATCGTCCTGATGGCCAGTTCGAAAGTTTTTCCTTTACATTCGAAGATGACACTATTGGTCGTGGACGTTCATGTACAAATGGAATGTTTGTAAATATAAAAGGAACAACTCACGGACGTTATCTTGGCATCATGACGATGGTATATGAAGGAACAGGCGATTGCTATTATTTTTCAGATGTTTTACCTTTAGTAGACGACTGTTTCTTTGAAAAAGATCAGTTGATATTCGCTTATACACAGGATGATGTTCGCTATCATTTACGATTCAAACAAGTAAAAGATGGACCGGAAGTTGAAAATCCATTAACCGATTTACCCTGATTGAAAGAAATTATTGGTGTATGGGAAGTCAATGCAGCAGCAGGGTATCTACAACATGCCAGAATACACCAATGCACTTACAGAGACGGTATCGGCTTTTGGCTGGAACCGTGCGTAGGATGCCCTGATGCAAGTTCTATGTTTAACAGTTACGACGGAGAACTACTATGTTCATGGGGGGGATTGACTGGCGATGACTCATGTGTGGAATTAAATATTGTCAGTAAAGAACTTATTTGGGAAGTAAAAAATAATGAGATGAATAATTTCTGTGAATTTGAAAATCCATTGACTGATTTACCCTGGTTGAAAGAAATTATTGGTGGAATTGAAAAAGATGCAGAAGCAGGATATAAACAACATGCCAGAATATATCAGTGTACTTACATAGATGGTACAGGTTTTTTGTTGGACTTGTGTGTTGGCTGTCCGGATTTCGGTTACTGGCTTAAAAGTTGTGAGGGCGAATC
>JAISES010000282.1 GCA_031263965.1 Prevotella sp.
GGTTGAGATCGGCAAGAGCATTGCCCACTACACCGTCAATTACCCATAGCGGATCTTTCATTCCACGAATAGAACCGGAACCACGTACCCTGATAGTGACATCGGCACCGGGTTGTCCCGATTCGGGCGTAACCACTACTCCTGCAACCTTGCCTTGCAACATATTTGCCACACTAGGAGTAGTTATATCTTTCATTTTGTCTACATCCACTGTGGCAATAGATCCGGTTATCGAACTTTTGCGTTGTGTTCCGTAACCTACAACAATCACTTCGTCCAGAACAGAAGATTTGGACTGTAGTGTAACGTTTATTATTTTCTGATTTCCTACAGTCTTTTCTAATGGTTCGTGCCCTACATAGCTAAATACAAGAACTGAACGTTGGTCTTTTACCCCGATAGAATAGTTTCCGTCTATATCGGTCAGCACTCCGTTTGTAGTTCCTTTTTCGGTAACGCTTACACCCGGAAGAGGTTCTCCTTCGTTATCCGTAACTTTACCATTTACAGTGACTTTTGCCTGATCAATGTCTTTAATATCTGCCAATGCAGTATTTGCAACAACATTTGCGGCATTATCCTTATAAATAATTACCTGGCGGTCTTCGATCTTATATCCGGATGTTTTATCCAGAATTTTATCCAGAATCTGAGAGATAGTACCTTTCTCGATAGATAAATCGACACGCTTATTCACATTTACAGCCTCATCATTGTAAAAGAAAATATATTCGCTCTTATTTTCTATTTCACGGAAAACATCTTTCAGCGTTTTATTGTGAACCTTCAATGTAAGCACTGTGTTTTGGCTGTAACCGGTACTTGCAGAGATTACTCCGATTCCAATAAACATCAAAAAAACACTCATTTTCATTATCCGCAAGCATTTTTTAAATTTATAACATGGATGGTTCTTTTTAATGAATTGTTTCATAGAAATACCATAGATTAAAGTTAATAAAATTTTAATTTTTTTAATTTGGGTAATAAGTTAAAACACAACTTATTGTCTAAGACTGATCGTATCCTTTTTTCATAAGCTATTCATTTTTAAGGTTTAATTTTTAGGGGTAAATTCGATTTTTATTTTTTCACCGTTTATTTTACAGCTGATAGGAGCTGTAATGCCAATATACCTGAGGGCGCTCTCGGGAGTTCCCTTCAAGTCCAGTTTTCCACTCACCCGAATATTGTTAAAGCTCTTTGCATCATATATAAATGAAACATTGAAATATCTTTCTAATTTTTGAAGTAGCAGATCAAGGCTTTCACTTTCCAGCATCAGGTATCCATATATCCATGACACGTAGTTATCGACGTCTACTTTCTGAATATCCGCCTTGCCGGAGGCTATGTCGTAAGAGAACATCTGACTCGGATATATCTTATAGCTACCTTCCAATTCCTTGCTTTTGATATTGACCGCACCCGATACCAGAACCACCGACTGCGCGTTTGCATCGTTATATGCCGAAACGTTCAACTTTGTTCCCAACACATTCACGTCCATATGATTGGTCTTTATAACAAAGGGACGGCTTTCGTCTTTTGTTACATCCAGGTACACTTCGCCCACAAGATATATTTCCCTTTTATTCCCGTCAAAAACCGTCGGATATATAAGTTTCGTACCTGAGTTTACCCATATTTTAGTCCCATCGCAAAGGGTCAGGAATGTGGTTTTTCCATAAGGGACAATCAGTTGGTTGAGCGATGGTTTCCCTTCCCCGGCGCCTTCTATTACTTCCGAGTCTACATTGATCCGCCCCTTATTGTCATATACTACCTGCGAACTGTCTTTGTGTATATTAACAACTTTATTGTTTGACAATATCAGGCTGATATCGCCCGATTGCGCTGTCTGGTTATCATCCAGCATCGACGCGTAATCCACTTCTGCTTCGGTCTTATTCGTGGAAACATAGAAATAACCTCCCGCCAGCAACAGAACGATAGCAGCAACAGAAACGGCCTGCACCCATCTTCTCGAAAAGAATCTTTTCTTCACCTTGCTCCTACCGATATTTTGCTCGATTTTTTCCCAAATGAGTTTTTTTTCGTCAGTAGACAAAGCGGGCTCTTCTATCTTTAAATTTTTTATAATATCTTTCAATGTGTGAACGTTGTCTTTAAGTTCGTCATCCACGCTCGTTTCATTTTCCCAGAACGTATCCAGTTCCGGTGTAGGGGCAACTATCCATTCCATGAATAAGTCATTATCCAACAAGGAGGAGATAATATTATCCGAACAATTTTTTCTCATCGTTATAGCAGGTTACTAAAATATAAAACGATTCGCGGGAATCGTTTGTACTCAATCCGTAATTAATTATTTTTTAAGAAATCTGTATTTTTAGTAGAACACCCTGATAAATAAGGCAATAAAGATAGAAAAATCCATGTTTTCTCTAATCTTGGATATAGAGCGGTGGATTAAATTCCGGGCCGATTGATAATTTATTTGTAGTAATCCGGATATTTCTTCGTACGACAGGCCTAACTGAAAACGCAGATAAATAGCTTCCTTTTGCCTGGGATTCAGCATATTCATCACTTGCTCAAATTTTTCTTTTATTTCCTCTTCACCGTCGGGTTCCTCCCAGTCGCCGGAATATTGATACGCGGCAATGAAAGGCAGGTCTTCGGGCGACACATAGGTCAGCCGCCTATTCCGGGCAATGCTGTCGAGTATCAAATTCTTTAAGGAAAACAGAAGGTAAAATTTAGGATTGGCAGTCGGAGATAACGATGCTCTGTTATTGTGTAATTTTACGAATAAATCTTGTATACAATCTTTAACGAGACTTTCATCTGCAACAAATTTCATCCCGTACCGGTAAAGCGGGTCTAAGAATGTTTCAAATAAAACAGAGAACGAGATTTCATCCCCTTCCCTGAATTTGTCCCATATTTCTATTATATTTTTGTCCAAGTTTTGCTGATTGTTGAAAATTTTATACAAAAATAGCAATAACAAACAAAAAATCTTATTCGTTCTTGTTATTTTACAAAAATGATATATGTTTGCAAAACGGAACCAAAGATAAACAAAATACTTTTCTATACAGAAAGCAACCGGTCATGAAACAAAAAGAGTGCATTATCATATTCCCTGTATACAAATCGTTGAAAGATATAGAGATTTCAGTATTCGCCCAAGCTATCAGAATGACACCAAATTACGAACATGCTTTCATCGCTCCCCTGTCCATGGTATTCGATTCATCTTTCGATAAATTTAAGGATATTGAAATTGCCCGGTTCGATGACAGCTACTTTGAGAGTATAAAGGGTTACAACAGGCTGATGTTAGCCAAAGAATTTTACAAAGCTTTTTCAGACTATCGCTATATGCTTATACATCAGTCGGATGCATATCTATTCAAACCGGATCTCGACTATTGGTTAAAAACCGGATTCGACTATATAGGCGCTCCCTGGATCAAGCCCGGGAAAATACTATTAATAGACTTTTACCACCGGATTCTGAAATTTGCCCCATTCATTTTTCCGGCACAAGCAAGAAGAAGATATATCGTTCGCAACAATGTGGGCAACGGAGGTTTATCTCTACGAAAAATACCCTCATTTATTATGTGTTAGACTATATTCCCGAAAAAATATTAAAGGCTTATATAGATAGCGATGAAAGGGATTACAACGAAGACGTATTTTGGTCGCTCGAAGCACCTCTTGTATATCCCATGAGTATACCGAAGTGGAAGGAAGCCCTGTTATTCTCGTTCGAAACCGATCCTGTGTGGTCGTATAAGAAAACAGGCAAACAGCTACCCTTTGGCTGTCACGCATTTGCAAAAAACAAACCTTCGTTCTGGAAGCAATTCATCGTAGAACTGCAACAAGAAAATACAAACAGTTTCTAACTGATATTACGCAGGAGCCGGAACAAACACATATTATAGCTCTTTTTTCTCTTTCCCGTCATTGCGAGGGTTTACCCGAAGCAATCCAAAAATTGGCCGGTTAGCGGTAGGAGGCTGTCTCAAAAGTCA
>JAISES010000357.1 GCA_031263965.1 Prevotella sp.
CCCTCCTTGCTCAACGTTTTTAGGATAAGGAGCAAATACACCCTTCAATCCATTAGCTGCATCCGTAGGATACAAGAACATACCGGGATAATCCATCAGATCGGCTTCTACAATACAAACTTTTTTCCCGTTTGTGCCCTCAACTACAAGCGGAGAGATACCCAAACGTTTCTTATTCCAATCTGATAAAGAAATATTATGATATGGTTGTTCGAAAGAATTCATGTATTGGCTTTCGAATGCGCCTCCGGAGTTATTCGCATAAGCTACAAAAATCTTTTGACCGGCAGGGAAGTTGAATTCGGCCTTTTCGTTTTCCACTTCAAAAGGCTTTTTAGAAGACGAAACAAAACGGTATGCTATACCATCGTTATAGGCTCTGAATACAATACTGTAATCGCCCTTAAATTTAAGCGTCAGTTCGTTGTAATTGTCTGTAATCTGATTTCGTTTGTAGACCGGCGAACTGATAAGTTGATCGACGGTCTTGGTCGATGATCCGGATAGTCTGGCATCGACACCATATACCGTACCATCGTTCAACAGTAAAGCAACAGCAGATTTGTCAAGCATAATATCACCATTGTGAGCGACAGTGTATTCTACCGTTTTTCCGACTGTAATGTTAGCTTCCAGTTTTCCATCGGGAGCTTTCAACGTAAATTGTTTCTGAGCTGACATTGCCAGCGAAAAGCAAAATAAAAAACTAATTAAGATTCTCAAATTGTGTTTTCTCATTATATGATATTTTTAATTATATACTATACAAGATATATTGCTATATATCTGAAATTAAGTTATTTATTGAATAGTCATTGTTATCTTCTTTTATTATACAGCAATAAAAATAGAATATAAAAAAGACCTGTGCTAAATTAAGAAACTGTTTGAATTTTATCGAAAAATATTATTATAGGATTTGAAAAAACTTCTTAGCAATTTTTTTATGCTCTTTTCAGTGTATTTTATCCTTTTTCCTTTTTCCTTTTGGTTTAGCCCGCTAAACCCGCAAGCAAAAAGAACAAAATCCATCTGAAAATAACTATAAAAAATATTTGCTATAAAATTCAAACAGCTTCTAAGTTTTTTTAGATTCTATTCATAAGATTCAAATATTTTTTAAGCAATCAGTAAAATAATAGCCCTTAATATTTTAATCCTGTTTTTTTAGCAGCTTCTGCCGGATTGTTTATCGGAATCAGAGTGAATCCCCAATTATATTCCTGATTAGCAAAAATACTGTACTGAGGCAATGGACGCGCACCCCAACTGTTATAGCCGGCAACACCCGATTGCTTCATGTCCACGCATACTTCCACAAAGTTGAGAGGTACTATGTCAACCTCATGAGTTTGCTTTCTTTCTACATTTTTCGCTTTTTCAGGGTTTCTATTTGCTATTTCCTGTGGAGATAAATTACGCCACTGATAGTCGACATCTTTGTTTTCTTCACAGTCAAAATCTTCAACCGAATTTCTCAAAGCATTGAATCCTATAGTATTATCTGCCTCAATAAGTAGTCCTTTACCATTCCCGCTGTTCAAAGCTACCCAGCGTGTATCGGAGTGGTGTCCGTTTTCCTGCGGACGTACATACGGATAATACATGTCTTCTGCTGTAGATTTGTACAGTCCTACCATAGTACCCTGTTTCCGGTCCTCATAGTTGTCTTCCGGTCCACGCCCGTAATATTGTACTTGATTCATATTCACAGGCATGCGGAAACGTACACCTATACGAGGCACTTCAAGCTTAGTAGTCTTTGCTCTTTGCTCTCCGGCACCGACCCCTGTACTACCCGAAACGGTAAATTCAAGAGCTTCGCGCGAAAGTTGAGCTTCACTCTCATTCGCATCGGCTGAAGTAAAGCGTATAGCTGCGTTTACAATACCCGATGGATATACCTTATAATTTACGATATAGAAGTTTCCTGCTGCAAGGGCGTATGTTACAGACATATTAGCTACATTTCCTTCCATTTTTGCTACAGCGGAAGCGATCTTAAAGTCTTTGCTCGATTCTTTCCATATCTGAAGGCGCTGAGGGGCACCGTTACCATAATCGTTATCGGTTGGGCCACGCCAGAAATTAGGTTGTATACCGAATCCGCCGGCAAAATATTCCACTCCGTCTACTTTGTAAGACGTTACGATACCCTGTTGCTTGTCGAATGTAAAGTTTACTTTCGATGATGTTACCGACAGGTTGTTACCGGCTTCGGATATAGAAAGTTTAGGCCCATTCATGTTCGTATAAGCTAATTTCTCTTCTTTTACAGGTAACACGAACTGATCGTATGCTACAACATGCCCTGCCGGAACAAGAAGCCCGGCTACTTTTGATGTAACTTCGAAATTAACGAAATATTCTACACCCGGTTTTGCTTTCAATTGCTCTACAGGGACATTTACAATTACAGAGTCTTGCGGTGCAAGGCTAAGATTCAGAGGAGCTTCTTTAATAACTTTTCCGTTCTCCAAAATCTGATATTTCACATTGTATTTTGACAAATCAGTAAAATAGAAACGATTCTTGATTTTCACCTGCCCTTTGCTCAAATCTCCAGCCTCAAAGCCAACATTCTGATGCGTATATTTTACTTCTGCCATTGCCGGATGCGGGTTCTGGTTTGGGTTAACGATACCGTCGGCCACAAAGTTCCCGTCCGAAGCCTGGTCTTTACCAAAGTCGCCGCCATATGCCCATATTGCCCGGCCGTCTTTTTCGTATTTCACGGCATGATCTATCCATTCCCAGATATATCCGCCCTGCAATATAGGATATTTATATATTTCTACCCACTGATCGTACAGGTTTCCATTGGAGTTACCCATAGCATGCGAATATTCGGAAGGAACTATTGGCACGGCAAAGCCCGACTGATGGTGACCTCCGTTTTCGGCCAGACGTTTCAGGCTTTCGGCGCTGGGATACTGAGGTACATACATATCGGTATTCCATTCCCATAGCGAACGTTCGTAACATACAGGACGGTTCATCAGGTCTTTATCGAGTTCTTTCAACAATACGTAACCGTTATAGAAGTTGTATCCGTTTCCGGCTTCGTTGCCCATCGACCAGATAGTTACTGAAGGATAGTTCTTGTTACGCTCAAACATATTCTTCAGGCGCGACAAGTGGCTTTCCAGATAGTCAGGGTTATGTCCCAAAGTACCACGTTTTCCACCATCGATGTGTCCTACTGCGCCTTTGCGCATATCGTCCGGCCAACAGGTGTAATACATGCCGTGAGATTCAATATTGGCCTCATCGTAAACGTAAATACCGTATTCGTTACACATTTCGTAGAATTTGCGATCCTGAGGATAGTGGCTCAGACGCACCGAGTTGATATTGTTTAACTTCATCAATTCGAAGTTACGGCGCATTTGTTCCGGAGTCAGGTAGTGTCCGTTTTCCGCTGTTTCGTGGATATTTGTACCTTTCAGCTTGATAGGTTGGTTGTTTACATAGAATAGCCTCAGGTTTTTGTTGCCTATCTTCATTCCGCTATCCTTAATTTCTATTTTACGGAACCCGATTTTGAAAGGAACGACTTCTGCAATCTTGCCTCCCTCTTCTACTGTCATCATCAGCTTATAAAGATTCGGACTTTCGGCTGTCCATACAGCCACATTCGGCAATGTGTAATCGAAATCAGTTGTAGCAACACTGTTTCCTTTAACGGCAACAGTCTTTGAGCCGGAAGCAACAGTATTACCTTTAGTGTCTATAAGACCGTACTTCACTGTTATATTCTTATCTGCCGGATTAGTGTTTTTCAAATCGACACCTAGCTTGAAGATCCCATCTTTGTATGTATCATTCAAGGTAGAAACCACCCTGAAATCTTTGATAGCTGTCTTTGGCTGCGACCAGATAAATATATCGCGCTCGATGCCACTCATACGCAGGAAGTCCTGACATTCGAGCCAGGAACCTGTACTCCAGCGAAATATTTTGAGAGTAAGTAC
>JAISES010000365.1 GCA_031263965.1 Prevotella sp.
CGTTCATTCCAAAAGTAGTAATAAGCACTGTCGGCCTCTTGCTGAAAACATCCCCGTCGAGCCGGCTTACCATGTCGCCAGCCCAATCTCCGCCTACTCCGGCATTGAACACGGTCAACCTCATATCAGGGAAGCGCGTCATGTAATAGAGCCATAGATAAGAATGGTAATGTCCTCCGTGGGTAATACTATTACCCAGAAAAACAACTCTGTCGCCATCTTTAAAAGAGGGTATTTCCTGTGCAAGAGACAAAGTGCAGAAAGAAAGCAAAAAAACGATGATTAATAATTTACTTTTCATTGGAATATAAGAATTAGGGTTATGAATTGTTATTATTTTATATGTTAATATTTACCACATATCAGACATGTTGTTAAACACTGATAATGAGCCGTATATTAATGTGCTGGAATTTTTGTTATGTACTATGTAATCCTCCTTGCATTATCATTTATGTTATGGCGATTACGCAACCACAGGTCACAGCCATTTCCCGCCATGAATGGAAATATAGAACTAAAGGGTAGCAAATATGGCAGAAACAATTTCTTCATATATTTTTATTTTATTCAATCACAGCAGCGAAACCGCCATTCTGTACCATCTTGATTTGGATATTATCTCCTTGTCTTACCTGCATTTCTTTCTTGCGATAATCCATAGCCTGACGTCCTGCATTGATACCATCATGGAAGGATACCATTTTATAGTTCCTGCCTGTTTTCAGAAAATCAAGGTTTACAGTAAAGATTCGTTCTTTTTCTTTACCGTTAACCATACCTCCTACATACCACTTATCACCTTTACGTTTGGCAACAATAACATATTTCCCAGCTTCTGCTTCTAAAGCCCTGGTCTCATCCCATGTGGTTGGAACTCCGGTGATAAATCCGGTACAATCAGGATTGCGATAATACATCGTCGGATTATCTGCGAGCATCTGCAAGCCACTTTCAAATATGACAAACAAAGCCATCTGATAAGCTCGCGTACCTATACTTGCTGAATTTGGCCTCTGACTGGAATATACATTTGGCTGCATATTTATCATGGCTCCAGGTGTATAATCCATCGTACCTACGGCATTTCTCATAAATGGAAAGTAGATGCTATTATCCGGTTTACAACCACCCATCTGTTCCATCCCCCTTACCCCTTCATAGGAAATGATATTCGGGTATTTATATTCTAATCCTTTAGGGCTGATTGAACCATGGAAATCTACAAATAATTTGTGTTTTGCCGCTTCTGCCGCTACCCGCTCATAATAGTTCATCATCCACTGGTCGCTACGGTTCATAAAATCTATCTTCACGCCTTTTATCCCCCACTCCGCAAAGGTTTTAAACAGGCCCATATGATCTTCTACTGTAAGCCATGTAAGCCAAAGGACTATGCCTACGTTCTTTTCTTTGCCATAACGAATCAGTTCATGTATATCCACTTTCGGATTTGGAGTGTAAGGGTCGCGGGTGCTTTTTGCCCAACCTTCGTCCATAATGATATATTCGATACCATATTTTGACGCAAAGTCGATATAGTATTTATAAGTATCCAGATTATAGCCCGATACAAAGTTGACATCCTCTCCATAGGGCGATGCATCGTTCCACCATTCCCAGCTTACCTGCCCGGGCTTTATCCACGAAGGATCATCTATTACACTCTTTGACGATAGTTTACAGGTCATTGCATTTTCTAACAGATGTTTATCGTTTTTGGTAATTACGAAGTAACGCCAAGGGAAACTCCTCTTGCCTGAAGTTCTGGCTATATAAACGGCTTCTTCGAACAGTTTCACACTACGATCTCCATCTTCTCCAAATTTGACAGGAACTTTAGGGAAGATGGAGACAATACCATTATTGTCATTGCTCTTTAAGAACATGCAGGGATAATCCGACACATCCGCTTCTGAAACAAGTATCTTATATTGCTTCCGGGTATCGATGAGAACGGGTAATACAGACATTTTGTCTGCGGATTTCCATTCTGTACTTTTCAAATGAGTATACGCCTCTTCATAAGCGGTCTTGAATCCGCCGGGTTGTTGCAGATGGAGAAGATACTCAGATGGGAAATTAATGGCAAAATCTTCAGATAGAATATCTAATTCACCTTTCCGGTTGGTTATGAAACGGTATGCGATGCCATCGTCAAATGCACGGAACTCTACAAAATAATCACCTTTAAAATTCAATGCCAATTGATTATATTCATTCTTCACTGACGAATACTTCAATGGAATAACAGGAGAAAGGTTCTCGCTGACTTTCGTTTTCTTTTGTCCTGATAATTCAGGATTTTGACCCAGTACCTGATCATTTAAACTGAGAGCCAGATAATTTCTTTCTAATAATAAGTCATCATTATAAAATACCGTATAATATATTTTATCCGATATATTAATTTCTACCTTTATCTCTCCGGCTGGAGACAATAATTCAATCTTTTTCTGCCCCTGTATATTCAGTACTATCGAAAAAAGAATGGGCAACAATAAACTTTTTTTCATGTGATAATAATTTTGATTTTAGTTGCCATATAGAACCCGTATGATTTTTATTATCATGGACTTTGGTGATTTGACAAAAATCATGCTTCGTTTCATTGTGTGATTAACCATATTTATTGTTCAATACTATTCAGCAAATCGGTAATGTGTGTGTTATTTTTCATTTTGCGACTCTAAATATACTAAATTTGGTTATATGTTTTGCTATCGAACAATTGAAAACTAAGCGCTAAATGTATATCCAAATTCTTTTTATTTTCTTTATTGTTTCTTTTTGAGAGGAACATTTATTGCTTCCGCAAATATACACTATCCGGGATTTTAATCTCATAATAAAAATTAACAGGGTATATTATACCTCATTTATATAGTATCTGATGATAACCCGTACAGCTTCTAACCCGATCCCGGATAGTATATATTGAACGGAAACTAAAAATAGCTTTTTACCACTACGAGTTTCAGTTTGTCAGTAAGGCCTTCTGATTGATCATCGTTCCTCCGACCTGGTATTCCACTCCCCCCTTGATATAGTTCCATTTCAGATAGAAAATTCTTTTCTGAGGATCATAACTGCCGCTTCCACTCTTGATCGTTAATTTTGAAACATCCCATGCAGCAATATTCACAGTGTTATCATCATTGACGGTAAGCGTGATACAATGACTGGCAATATTGTCTTTTTCTTCAATAACGCCCTCACCAAAGAAGCGGACTACCTTCTCACTGATGGCCTTCAGTGTTAATTTTTGCCCCATCATCGATACGCTATCTGTCAATTTACCGTCATTTTGTACTGTACTCTGGTAAGCATCCAGCCGATAGCTATCCGAATAGTCATTTACCAGGTTTATTGCCATTATCAGAACAGTATCGACCCTTCTGTAATCGTACTGCGAAACTGATACGATCCTGAAAGGCAAAGCATAAACAGAATCGCACTCCAAATCGGTTGTCCGTATATTTACGGGTAGATTTCCGTATGTATCTCCTGCCTTTATTATGACGTTATAGTCCGGTATCTCATAGGCCGAAGAAGGCATAGGCCGGTTTTTTATATCCGAAGACGATACATATATCCGGTTATATTCATCTATAGCACCCGGAACATCGTCTGAGAGCCTGACTATTATATCCTTATCGGGACGAAGGCTACCAGAAACTGCTACAGAAACAAAAGCCTCTGAGTAACCATCATCTTTGCACCGGAGATCAAAGGTACTATACCCATTGCTGTTATGCTGTGCGCCGACTATAGAGATTTGCTTTTTATACTGCTCTTTATCAATCGGATTATCCTGTTCGCATCCCGATATTCCTATTGCTATTATTATACTGATAATACAAGCTGAAAAAATATTATTTGTTTTCATATTCTATCTTGACTTATTAAATAAATTACCAACCCGGATTCTGCACCAGTTTCGGATTTTGTTTGATGGCACTGTAAGGAATAGGCCAGAAGTAATTCTTGAATGAGAATTTCCGCGCAGCAAAAGGTGTTATAAGCTCAGTTTCTTTAAAAAATTCTTTACGGTTTGATGATGGCTGATATACATTCATACCTGTAACTTTTTTATTGTATGCATCCTGAGCATCTCCCCAGCGCCTCAGATCGAAATAGCGCCGTCCTCCCTCGCAGAAAAATTCGACCTGCCGTTCACGCTTAATTATTCTACGTGCATCATCCTGACTGCTTATATCAGAGTCTTCGATTCCCGGAAGTCCCGAGCGGTAGCGGATTTGATTTATCGCTGATTTTATTTCAGCCAGATTCCTTGATACTGTATATGACTGATTGTTTATCTCTACAGTATGGCTACCATTTAATTCGTTAAGGGCTTCGGCATAATTTAACAATATTTCGGCATAACGATATTTCGAATATGTTTTAGGAATTATTCTCTCTCCATCGTTTCTGCTGTCAGCCGGATTAAGGTATTTAACAAGTGTATATCCACTATAATTGAAGTTCAATGCTTGGGATTGGTGGGGATAAGCATTCCCATCGGCATAATAGGTTACCTCTACATTTTTAAATCCTCCCGATCCCTGATATCCCGAGCATTTCCAGAAGCGGTGGCAGAAACCGACAGATGCATAAAAACGCATTTCCATGTTGTTGTACATTTTCGGCACGGCAGACTTTAATGCATAATTACTGAATTCCTGTTCATATCCGATCGGATCCGATAGCTGGTCTGACGGCACATAATACGGGCTGTTTATATCTGTACGGGTATCTGTTCCATCTTTTCGTCTAAAAGCGTCTACTGCTCCCTGCGTAATGTTCAGACTGTTATGTCCACCCAGAAATACGGGTGTGCCTTCCACGTTTGTCCAATTGTTGTTTTCTTCTGCCCATATAGATTCTTTATTGTTCATCAGAGGTACTTCTCCTGTAAACAAATCGGAATACGAGCGGAAGATATCTATATCTCCCGCGCCATCCGGATAATTTGAACTTGAAACAGAAGAATCCGGTTCAGGCGAATCGGCTAGTTTTTTGTATGTATAAATGCTGTATCGCTTCGATTCGATGATACGATATGCCGCTACAGCAGCCTGAGCCCATTTACTGTTGTCATTTGTTTGTGAGAAGAAAGGAGTGCCATCAGTACGAAACCAACCCGAATATCTTGTGTTTCCGTTATACCACGGACTGGCTGCCATTAGCCTCAGGCGTGAGATAACAGCCAGCGCCGTGCCTGCAGTCGGGCGATATGGCTGGGCTGAATTAAAATCCTGAGTCAGATAAGCAGCAGCTTTCTCCATATCATTGCAGATAGCTTCTACACAGTCGTCGTAGCTGTTTCGTTCATATGTCAGCATCTCGGCGCTTCCGTTTATATCCAAAGGGATTTCGGGTAGGATGGGGATAGGGCCATATTGGAGTAGAAGCATAAAATAGTAATACCCTCTGAGGAAATAGGCTTCACCTGTATAGTTACGTATATCGATATCAGTCAGGTCAGGCACCTCACCTATTCGTTGTAATATAATATTAGCCGCACGTATCCCTTTATACATATCAACATATTTATTACTGTTCTCTGTAAATTGGGTTTCGAAGTCTAATAGAAAAGGCATGAAAGGGTGTGCAGCATCATTCCACGAAGAAAAATTTTCATCTGAGGCGCCCTGAAAAGGAAGCACTCTTGCCCGTAGGTTATCCGGACTGAAATAAAATGTATTTTCATCCGGCAACCAGGTCGCCGCTCCATTTACAAACCTAATCAGGTTCTTTTTGCTGTTGAAGACCGTATCGATCGTTGGTAAATCATATATATATTCGTCAATATCCAGATAGTCATTACATGAATTAAGGCTCGAAAAAAGTAAGAAGATTACCACCGGAATGCCAAAAGCCTCTTTTATTTTAATTTTTTTCATTGTTCGGGTCTATTAAAAGGTTAGATTCAATTGAATAGTATAGGCTCGTTGCAGGGGATATGCTGTTCCGTTACCGGAAGCGGTTTCCGGATCCCATAGCTTAACTTTGTCCCATACAGCCAGATTATCTCCTATCAGACTGATAGTGGCAGCACTCACATGCAACGGCCTCAGCCATTTTGATGGCAGGCTGTAATTTACCTCAACATTTTTCAGGCGGAGATATTTTCCGTCGGCCAGCCAGAAAGTCGAAGGCCGGTTGTTATTCCCATTATTTCCATATGTCAACCGTGGAAAACGCGCATCTGGGTTTTCTGTTGCAGGATTTCCCGAATATTCTGCAGGAGTCCAGCGGTTTTGCTGATTATTTACAATGGTCAGCACATTTCCCCGATCGCCTGCAGAAAATGGATAATAACCTGTTCCGCCGTAAAAGAAATTCACGCGGCTTACACCATTAAAGAAAACGCTCACTGTCAGATTTTTCCATGTATATGCTGCTGCAAAACCATATTGAATCTGCGGAACGTTGGCATATGACAATGGTACTTCATCTTCGGAATTTACAACCCCATCACCATTAATATCCTGGTATTTGATATCACCGGGCCTTACTTCCGACCCTAATTCCTGTTTTGGGCTGCTTTGGATATCAGCTTCATTCTTGAATAATCCGAGTGACATCAGTCCTCTTATAACGCCCCACGGATAGCCTGTGTAAGTCTGGTATGGATAATTCTTTCCGGCTTGTTCATAATGAGTAACTTCGTTTCTCGAAAAAGTCAGGTTGCTTCTTAACGTAAAAGACATATCTTTGTTGATGACCTGATTCCATGCAATATTACCACTCATTCCCCATGATTTCATAGAGCCGACATTTCCCATCGGAATTCCGCTCCCTACTTCATTCGGGATATATTCACGATACTGTAATATACCATCTACCTCCGATCTGAAAAAGTCTGCTGTTAGTTCGATGGACTCGTTTAATAATCTGGCGTCTATACCTAAGTTCGTTTTTTTCGTTTTTTCCCACGTTATATTATCAGAACTTGCTCTGCTTTCTGTCCACGATTCACCCCATATACTTCCTCCACCTTGTATTATGCTTAGATAAGGGAATCTGCTGTACAGGACTTTTGAGTTGCCGACAATTCCGTAAGAGGCCCTGAGTTTCAGAAATGATAAAAAAGGTATATTTTCCTTTACAAAATCATAGTTTGTGGGTACCCAACCTATAGAAGGAGCTGGGAACCAGCCATATTGATGACTTGGCTTGAAGTTTTCGGAGCCGGAATACCCGATATTGAATTCGGCAAGATATGTGTCTTTAAAGCCATAAGTCACACGCCCGGAAATTGTTTGGTAACGCACCGGAATAATCGCATCATATTGACCATTATTATCACTGTTTGTATCTTCCTGACGGTAAATATGCAATAATCCTCCGATACGATGGTCGCCAAAAGCGCGATTGTATTGCAGTGATGCTTCCATATAGTCGGAACGCCACGATGCAGATTCTTTTCCGGGATACGGTTGAACCAGTTCTGCAGTTCTGGCTAACCGCAGTGTTCCATCGTTATTTCGTCCGTTTGAACGATATAATTCAGGTCTTTTTACCCGCGTTTCTTCAACTATATTATAGTGAGTCATCGAATATAAGGCAGTAAATGCAAGACCTTCGGTCAGCATATCCAGCTTTTGATTCAGGCTGACAGTAATTTTTGATTTTACATCCTTTACTTTTTTATATCCGCTATGGTTCAATAATACATAAGGAGTCATCTGATCGGCGTATATTCCTATACCACTTAATTCACCGGTTGAAAATTTCACCGGGACAAGACCCGGAGGCAGCATTGCCTGTTGATTCCATAAATCGTTGCGGTTTATATTGGGGCCATAATCTGTAGTCATTGTCGTTTCCAGATTTAGTCCCAATAAGGTTGTCTTTGTCAGATTTGCATCAACATTAGTCCTGAAGTTATACCTGTGCCAGTCAAGATTAGAGTCGTACTTATTTATTCCCGATTTATCCTGCTTGAAAATACCGGTCTGATTTGTATGTCCTACACTAAAATAATAGCGAGCATTTTCACCTCCTCCATAAACACTTAAAAATTGCTGCGTGTTATATGTCCTGTCTGCCAGTATCTCATCACCCCAGTTTACATTCGGATACAGGTCGGGATCAAGTCCTACTTCAAATAATCTGATTTGGGTTGGGGTGTATATCGGAGTAAGTCCTCTGTTAAAAGAAGCCTCATTAGCTAATCTGGCATAATCTGCCGCATCTACATATTTTTGAGTGCGGGTGCTTTCCGACATCGAAACATTTGCTTTAAAATTGATCTTCAATTCCCCGGCTTTACCTCTTTTAGTGGTCACTACTACTACGCCGTTAGCACCGCGCACACCATATACAGCCGTGGCCGAAGCATCTTTCAATACAGAGAAACTCTCTATATCAGCGGGATCGATATCGTTGAGATTGCCTTCTACTCCATCTATCAGTACCAATGCACTGGCATTAGCCCCAAATGTACTGATGCCATTCACCCAGAATTCTGAATTGGAACCGCGTCCCGGCTCGCCGCTGCGTTGTACAGCTATAATTCCCGCTACACGTCCTGCAAGCATATTTGTCAGAGATACATTGGGTACTTGTAAATCCTGAACATCGACAGTTGTGATAGAGCCTGTTACAGAAACTTTGCGGGCTGTACCACGGCCGGTAACGACCACATCATTCATCAATGTGGTTTTTACCTGGAGGCTGATCCGTAATTTTGACTCTGATTTTGGAAATGTCCTTTCTAAATCATCATAACCGGTATATCGGAAAATGACAATTGAGTTTACAGGAATGTTTCCAAGAGAGAAACGTCCGTCTACATCGGTTATCACACCCTTTGCAGGATTGTCCTTGAGTAATACGGTTGCCCCTATCAAGGGTTCACCTTGCTCATCCATTAGTATACCATCGATTTGTATTCCGTTTCCGGAGGTCTGAGCTTGTGAAAATAGCGGAGCCAGAAAGAGTGCACCGACTATCCATATAGTTGATAAATAGTGTTTCATGCTTTATTTATTCTGTTCAATAATTGTTTATCGTAATTTTTGAGATCGGATTTTTCTGTTACGTTATTCTATCGCTATCTTACGTATTGTCCCGAAATGACCATAAGAATTTGTTACATAGATGCTACCGTCTTCATCTATATCTATTCCATATGTCAGGCAGAAGGTGGATTCTTTCGGCAAGCCGTCTGTATTTCCGTGTACATAAGGCTGGCCTGCTATAGTAGTTATCATTTGAGTGCGATAATCCAGCCTACGGATAGTTCCCGCTTCAACATCAGTGAAATAGATATTTCCTTCTTTGTCTGCTATTATGCCGGCCGGATGCGGTATTCCAGCATCTTTTGCCAGCCCGTCACTGTAGTTAAATCCATGAAACCCTGCATAATTCTGAACATTACTTCCGTCTTTACTGATTTTATATATACCTGATAAGTCGAATCCTCCGATATAGAAACAATCTTCAAAATAACTGTAAGTTATACCCCCCCAATATCCTACGGGACTTCCAACAGTACATACTTTCTGGATATTGCTTGGATTTTTTAATTCCATTTTCCAGACTTCAGCCCACAATGTTACATAAAAGTATATCCATTCTTCGGTATCGTCCAAAGTACAGGCAAACAGGTCTCTGTCGATATCAATCAAAGATGTAACCAACTCGGGCCGCCACAATCCTTCTTTTGTATATTTATATAATGCATGAGGATAATTCAGAGAAACTCCGTATACAGTTTTCCTGTCCTTAGTCATACATCCATTTAAGATGCGTACACCATTCTGCAGTGTGATTACTGTATTGTCTTTAGGAGAGATTAACCGTGGATTACCATCTCCAAATGTGATGAGGCTTCCGCCATCGACACAGAAAACGGCAAACATCTGCCAGAATAATGCAGTAGAAAGCGAACCGTCCGTATCACCGCCTCTATCGGGCTGCCCCGTTATAAGAGAAACCTGCTCTTTCACTACATAGCGGAATTTCTGATCGGCTAAATGACTTTTCTGATCACCGACAGTTACATAAATATCATTTTTCCCATCGGGCTGCCCCGGGGGAACAAGACAATAGATAGAAGATCCATTGGCTCCGATAATGGTTGCCGGAATCCTTTTCTCACTGAATTCTACACGTATCAGAGATGTATCGCTGCCAAAGTTGACTCCTTCTATAACAATCTGAGTCCTCGCCCCTCCGGAATCCGGAAGAAAAGATATGACTTTCATCTCTTCATTGGGATCATAAATCGTACTGAAATCCGTATTATCATCTTTACATGAAATACATAATCCCAGATAAATGATTAATGTTGTTAAAATAGTTTTTTTCATAAGCGATTTAATTTAAGTATGGTGTTTATCTCTCAGAATCTTTAAATACAAAATGGTATCTTATTTATTGAGATTTGGTAATTTAATATAGATTAATTATCCAGAGGAATTAACCGTATACAATCCAGTCCAAACATATACTTTACACCTTGCGATAATTTATTGGCTCCCGTAATTTCTACCTTTAATTTAATCTTTCCCGCATCAGGTGAAAAGTTCCCGAGATTTATTGGCTTCGAATGCTTTATATCATTATTATATCCATCAAAAGATATATTCGCCGACTTGTCGTTTACAATGAAAGCAATAATTCCGTAATCCCTGGCCTGGGTCGCATATATTACCATTTTATACTTGCCGTCTTTCAAATTATCAAATTCGAATTCTACATAATCACCTTCTTTTCCATTTGGAGCCAGTAAATGAGCGGCCCCGCTCCATTTGCCATCCCATGAACCGGAAGAGTTTTGTTTTTCCAGGCGCAGTGATGAAGACTTTCCTATTGGGTTCAAGGCTTCGAATTCAATACTATCAGGTATTTTGTAGTTTGCAGGGTTCTTGGGCGCAGGGACTAACTTTCTCGTAGCTTCTTCAATACCCGAAGTGCCTATGGCCCGGGCATTGAAATCTCCATACCAATAAATAGTTGTCGCATAATCGGAGTACCCTCTCTGCCAACCAATCATTTCTAAATCGAATTTAAATTTTTCTTTGAATGGAATCCCATCGAGATTACGGGTACGGAAGAAGGCATTGTAACCATGCGAACTTTCCAAATCCGCCCTCGGAGCACCGCCGAAAGGCGTGTGAAAAGTAACAACAGGCGCCCACGAACAGTTATAGTAATCCTCTGTACCTGTGCCGAAGTGTGAAGGGAAAGTATCTCCGTCTACCCATATTTTCTCATCTCCTTCTCCATACCAGCGCGGAGCATGATTAAATAGTGAAAGCAAATCTCCCATATACATCCCTTTACCCTCTATCGTCGCAAAGTTCCATTCTATACAATTCTCCGGATCGTCGTCTCTGTGAACAGGAATTCCTGTTTCCTGGCGCCATGAGCTATGAAAATAAAGTGAATGCCCGCCCCATGCGAGAGACGATACATTTGCTCCCATCTTTACATTTATGCTTGCAGAAGATATATTTATCAACTTTAGCATCCCGCTTTTTTGGTATGGCATAAGCCAGCGGCTTACAATATTTCCTTTTCCATCGGATGACAGATACCAGCTTCTTACATAAGGGGTACCCATTCCTCCGCCCGAATAATCGCTCAGTGGAACCCAGACCGTTTGTTTTCCATCGAATTGAGCGCAAAATATAATTTCTCTCATCAGTTGTTCATAATCGATTGAGTCCTGAATATTAACATTGAATTTAACTTCATAAACGGCATTCTCGCCCGCTGGTAATTCCAATATCAATGAGTCGGAAGCAGCCAGTGTTTTACTATCACTTATCACTTTGCCATTTCTGGATAAGACAGGATTTAACAATAAATTATCTACTTCGGCAATTTTCTTTTCTGCTCTTTTTACTACTTCGGCCGAGAAAGTTTCAATAGCTGTATTTTCCGGATATTTTCGGTAATTGATTCCATAATATTTAGGGGTCGGATTCACACCCGGTTCATCTTCGAACGTAATTTTACAGCCTTTGGCATAAGGTATCGGTAAAAACAATGTATTCCCACCCTTACCTTCCGGTTCATAACTAGTATGAGGCTGGAGCAATCCCAATCCCAAAGACGGAATATTTATCTTCATCAGGTCATAGGCAGGAATAATCAGTCCCGGTTCGGATGAACCGTTGAAATAAAACCGCCATGTACCTCTTTTGTCCAATGTTGTTATCCAGATACGGGTTATCACGCCCGGTCCGGCCTGGTCGAACATCACTTTTTCGATTCTGCCATCTGTAGTATCTACTCTGACAATGCCAAAGCCATCGTTGTTTGCGAACCATGTAGGATTATCGGGAGATACGGACCGTCTGTCATGACTGCTTTCCTGATGGCAAGTGTAATATGGGTCGGGAAAACAGGACAATTTTTCAGCAGAAACCATATCTTCGAGTAGTGTCTCCATAGTGATGACCTTTCCCCTGTATTCTTGACAAACTGCTAGATTGAATATAAATCCGGTACCGGCAATGAGTAATAAAGCTTGTTTCGGTAATTTCATAAATATTAGATTTAAATTCTCAGCAAATAGCAATCATATCGTATGTGCCACCCATGCTCCCTGACAGGAACAGACATGTGCAGCTGCATTTACTGCCATAGAGTGGGCTTCTTTCAGTGTTTTTCCTTTCAAAAACGCCGTAATCAAAACTCCTGAAAAGCAATCGCCTGCACCGACAGTATCAGCAACTTCCACTTTTGGCGTTTCTATAGTCGACATTTCATCCGGAGTATATACCGTACTGTATAATTCTCCAGCCGTGAGTATAACAAGTCTTAATCCGAACCGGGATATAAACCAGTGGCACACCTGTTCATTTTCCATATCGAGGGAAAACAATTTTTTCAAAACCTCGATTTCTTCATCATTTACTTTAAATGAATTTGCGTGTATGAGCGAATTCTCGATAATATCCTTCGAATAAAAATGCTGCCGTAAATTGATATCATACAATCTATAGGCATCCGCTTTAACCAGTTTGAGTAACGCGAGTGTTGTATTTCTCGAGACAAGGCTCCGCTGGGCCAAAGTTCCGAAACATATGGCATCTGCTTCTGATACCAGCTGTTTCATACTATCCGTTAGCGGAATATAATCCCATGCAACATTCTCATTTATAACATATCGTGGTATACCTTCGTTGAGAGTAACCTCTACAGTACCTGTCGGATAATCGACTTTTTCAATCAGATAGTTAATCTTATTTTTATCCAGTTCGTGCATCAGTTCATTACCCAGAGCATCGTTTCCCAAAGCACTTATCGCATAGCCGGCTGCTCCTGTTTGTGAAGCATGGAATGTAAAGTTGACAGGCGCTCCTCCTGCTTTTTTACCCGAAGGCAGTATGTCCCATAATAATTCGCCGATTCCGATAACTATATGTTTATTTTTCATAAAATTATTCATTTAGTTCCAGTTCCTTTTCTATTTGTTCTAATGATTTGCCTTTTGTTTCGGGAATGTATACCTGAATAAAGATAAAGGCTGCAATACTGAAAACAGCAAAGATACCGAAAGCGACGGAGCCTCCCAGATTATTCAATATCCACGGGAAAAACTGTACCGTAAGGAAAGTACATAGCCAGCTTATACCTGTAGAGACAGACATGGCTGTACCCCTTATACGCGAAGGGTAAATCTCCGATGTAACAACCCACATGACAGGTGCCAGAGAAGCCGCAAAGAAGCCAATATAGCATAATACGGCAATCAATGCGCCTATACCGTTTGCTGAAGAAACAATGAAAGTATAAATGAGATATAGGAGTGAAAGTATCATTCCCGCACAACCGCACAGTAGAAGCACTTTACGGCCAAGTCTGTCTACCAGCCAGACGGCAACGAGGGTGAACAGCAGGTTCACTATACCTACATAAATGGATTGTATCAGAGCTATGTCACCCGCAACCCCTGTCATCTCGAATATGGCAGGAGCATAGTTTATTATCACATTTATACCTGTAATCTGCTGAAATGCGGCCAGTAACGAGCCGATGACAAGTATTTTAGCCAGTTTGCCTTTGAATAATGATTTCAGTTTCGTATCGTCCTTTTCCGGTTTCCCTGTTGGTATCACATTATCGAATCCCTGCCTGCTCAGTCCGAGCTTTTCTATTGTCTGACTTGCTTTATCCGTTTGTCCTTTCATATAGAGCCAACGCGGACTTTCGGGCAGGATGAATAAGAGCAATATATATACAATACTGAAAACAAGGGGGAAGCCCAGCATCATCCGCCAGTTGTTTTCATGATTCAGTAATATGTAATCCAAAACATAGGCTATCAGGATACCTATTACTACAGCCAACTGGTTATAGGAAACCAATGTCCCCCTCAGCTTTGCAGGCGATATCTCCGATATGTATACAGGCACTATGGCGGAAATCATCCCGACACCGAGTCCACCGATTAAACGGAATATCATCAGTCCGTATATACCTGAACTCACCGAACAGCCAATTGAAGATATGATAAATAATATCGAGGAAAAGAACATCACTCTTTTTCGCCCGAACCGGTCTCCGAATCGCCCTCCCATAATGGCACCGCACAGGCAGCCAATAGTAAGTATGCTGACAATAAAGCCCAAAGTCATATCGTCCAACTCGAAATATTCCCGGATAAAAGGAATTGCACCAGATATCCCGGCCATATTCAAACCGAAAATAAGTCCTCCCAGAACCGTGATGAAAGTGTACAAAAACAATGATTGATTATTCTTTTTCATTTATTAAGATATTAACGTCGGTGAATATTTAAAACATTGCAAGTTTAATCATATCCTATAAATCAGGGGTATAACGAATGAAACAAATGATATAACAATAGTTACATTGGTAAAAAAAAGCTGCATACACTGTCAATTATGTTACTGTGATGTAACTTATTTGATAATATATCTGTAATTGTACGCAGAAAAAAGAACCACAAAATGTAACGATAATATTTTTTTATGCATTTGCCATGGCATTGCGTTACATTGCGTTACATCAGTTATTAATTGTCTTCTATTGCTTCTGTTACTTTTCAACAAAATATAGTCAATTTTATGTAGACTTGTGGTTTGGCGATCGTGTTCTCAACGAAAGTTTTTAACCACGGAATAAA
>JAISES010000375.1 GCA_031263965.1 Prevotella sp.
ATTACGATCCGAGCCATTTAGGATATCAGGGTGTGGATTATGTGGATTTTATCTACGAGTTTTCAGATCGTATCTTCCATGTTCACATGAAAGATGTATATTGGAGCGATACCCCAAAACAGGTAGGAGTTTTCGGCGGTCACGTGACATTCGGAGATCCGCGTCGCTACTGGAACTTCAGGAGTCTGGGTAGAGGAAAAATCAATTTCGAGGAAATTATCCGCGCCCTTAACTCTATCGGCTATCACGGTCCTTTGTCGGTAGAATGGGAAGACAGCGCAATGGACCGCGAACAGGGAGCTATCGAATCATGCAATCTGGTTAAGTCAATAGATTTCCAGCCATCGGCAGTCGCTTTCGATGCAAATTTCGGTAAATAACTGAATTTACCGGCAGTAATCTAAAAAAGAGTTGCTTCACACCGGAGCGACTCTTTTTTTCGTATGCTGCGAATGATTGATGACATAGTGATACAAGTACGCCAAAATTGCTATTGCTTTTATATATCTTAATGCTTTAAATACTGATTCACATTAATAACATGTCTATAAAATAAAAGCAACAATTGTAAATACTACCGCACAATATGCACCAGACTTTAGAAAAAATCATACTCTCTTTCTCCAAAAAAATAAATTTTCTGACGTGTTTTTATAGAAAATATTTGTCAAATGGAATTTTTGTGTATTTTTGCATCCGGTTTTACAGATGTCTAATAATATGCAGAGATGTCGAAACCATTTGAAATATTGATATTTGACGTGTATTTAATATGATTTGGCAAGTATGGAAATGTTGATGTCACATAACAATTCGCTGTCTTTAGTAAACGATAAAGACAGATTCATGCAAAGAATAAAACAGAGTTTTTCAGGTTTTGTTCTTTGTGGCATTAGATTCTCCTTTGTTACAGTCAAATATAAATTGTTAAAAGAAACCGTTGAAACTTACATGCCCGGACGCTCGAATATATGTCCCGGCAAAACGTTTTAAGTTTTCGTCCCTTGGTAAGGGAAAAGCTTTCAAAACGTTTTTATCTTTTCGGTGACAATCAATGAAAAGATAAAGCTACCCCAAGATTCTAAATCGAGGGGGAATCTGAGGTATATCCTTATTTATATAATAATCCGGACATTCTTTTTGGTTTTAAAGAGTTAGGGATTAGGTAGATTGCTGTCGAAACAAAATTCGATGGTAAATTGTGTTATATTATGTGTAGCGGGATGTTGAAAAGTATGTCCCACTGCTCGGCGTTTTAAATTTTTACCCCTTGGTAAGGGGAAATTTTTTGAACGTTCTTATCTTTTCATTGACAATCAATGAAAAGATAAAATTCTCTCCAAGATAGTAAATCGAGGAAAAATCTAAGGTATATCCTTCTATATAGTAATCCGGACATTCTTTTGGGCTTAAAGAATTAAGGATTATGTTAATTAAACTAAAAATTGCCGTCGAAACGAAATTTGATGGTAACTGTGTGTTATAATTGTATATTAACAATAAAATCAATGAATTATAATAACTCGGATATCTTGTGGTATGTCCTGTTCGCATCCAATGGTAAGGCGGAAAAAATCAAGCCGTATTTGGATGACGTCTCTATTGAATGTTTTTTCCCTTTATATTATAAGGAACAACGAATCAGAGGTTCAGAACGATGTCGACGTGTGCTGTATCCGCTCCTGAAAAATCTGATTTTTGTGAAAGCATCTAAAAATATTCTTAATCCTGTACTTTGCGATGTGAAGTTAAGGTTGAATATCGAGTCGGATTTATATTACAGGGATTTAGCGGATAAAAAAATTATTGTCGTTCCCGAAAATCAAATGCTGAACTTTATTGCTGTGGCAGGAAATGAGACAGAACAGGTGCTTTATCTGTCTAACAAAGATATAGATATAAAAAGAGGAACAAAGGTGCGAATCACAGGTGGAACGTTTGAAGGTGTAGAGGGTACTTTTATGAGAGTAAGAGGGGATAAACGACTTGTGGTAAGCATTCCTAACCTGTTTTCGGTGGCTACGGCTTTTATCCCTTCATGCTATGTACAAACAATGGAATGAGTTAAGTAGAGATATAAAATTATTTTTTTTCCAAAATACTTTACGGTTTCCGGAATAAGTATTCTCGAAACCTCCGGTGAAGTGTCAATATTACTTCTTTGGCTATTGATTAAAGCTGCATCAGTGAACCGCAAAGTCAAAACTTTGTTTAACTTTGCGCCCTTTGTGGTTAGATAAACGGAATGAACCACAAGGTCAAAGAAGTTGCACAAAGTAAAACAACTTTGTACAGTTTTTTACTATATGTGTTTATATAAATGAGATATGAAGATTGATATTGAAATCGCTCGTGCAGCTAAAATGGAATCCATAGTTGAAATCGCCGAAAAATTAGGCATTAAAACAGACGAGATAGAGTTTTATGGAAAATATAAAGCAAAGCTGCCTCTGGATCTAATTGACAGGGAAAAATTGCGAGATGCCCGTTTGGTACTGGTATCTGCCATATCGCCAACACCTGCCGGCGAGGGTAAAACTACCGTGTCCATAGGGCTTGCACAAGGGTTGAACAGAATAGGCAAAAAAGCAACCGTAGTATTGCGCGAGCCGTCGTTAGGACCTGTATTCGGAATGAAAGGCGGAGCAACAGGAGGCGGTTATTCGCAGGTGCTTCCAATGGAGGATATTAATCTCCATTTTACAGGAGATTTTGGAGCGATAGAGAAAGCTCATAATTTACTGTCGGCAATGATCGACAATAATATACAGAGTAAAAAATCCTCACTGGGCATCGATCC
>JAISES010000380.1 GCA_031263965.1 Prevotella sp.
TTTCTGGACGAACCCACAGCTTTTCTGGATTTCCCAAGCAAAGTAGAAATTATGCAATTGTTGCACACACTGTCGCGGACTACAGGCAAGATCATCTTCCTGTCTACCCATGATCTGGAACTGGCCTTGCAGATTGCCGACCGCATATGGCTGATGGACAAACAATCGGGGATACGCATAGGGGTTCCCGAAGATTTGTCGCTGGATGGAAGCCTGAGCAACTTCTTCGCCCGTAAGGGCATTATTTTCGATCAGAATACGGGCTTATTCCGTATCGGGAATGATACTAGCCGGGAGATAAGACTGATAGGTCACGGACGTAAATATACCATGATACGCAAAGCATTGTTGCGCAACGGGGTGTTTGCATCCCGCGACGCCGAAACAGACGAATATATACAGATAGAGAACGAATCGTATCTTCTCGGCTTATCCGGTAAGCCTCTGGTATCTGTTGCTACGATAGACGAATTGCTAACTCATTTTATCGAACAATGATCCTGATATTCGGAGGAACAACGGAAGGACGGCTTGCGGCCCGGGTGTGCGACGAGGCGCATAAACCATACTACTATTCTACCAAAGGAGATAGTCGGCAACTCGACAGCATGAATGCCGTAAGGCTTACAGGTACATTAGACCTGTCGGCAATGATCGATGTCTGCAAAGGACAGGATATCCGCCTGATTGTAGATGCAGCCCATCCTTTTGCCGAAAAACTTCACAAGACAATAGCCGGAACTTCCGAAGCGCTGCAAATACCCGTTATCCGCTACGAGCGCAGTTATCCGGAGCATGATGACAACCTGGTCTGGTTCGATACATACGAGCAGGCTATCGACTACCTGGAGAATAATAATATCGACAATCTGCTGGCATTGACAGGTGTGAACACTATCAGCAAGATGAAACGCTACTGGCAATCGCACAAATGCCGGTTCAGGATACTCGACAGGGATGAATCCCGTGCCATTGCCGATAAAGAAGGATTTCCCGCCGAATACATCATTTACTATAATCAGGAGGAAGACGAGACTGCCCTTTTCTCAAAATTGAAACCTCAGGCCATTATAACCAAAGAAAGCGGCGATTCGGGCGGTTTCGGCCGGAAGGTTGAGGCTGCCCGGAAATCAGGCATCCCTTTACTTGTTGTTAAACGCCCTACTCTATCCGGTAAATTTATATCAATCTATGGCGAACATGGACTTCGCAAAGCGATAGAAAAACTGCTGCCCTGCTTTTTTGAATTAAAAACAGGTTATACCACAGGTACATGCGCCGCCGCTGCAACCAAGGCTGCACTGACAGCTTTGCTGACTAATGAAGTTGTAGACAAGGTAAGCATTACGCTTCCTGATGGAGAGCAGGTAATGATACCGATAGACAAGACCGGAATTGACAAAGAGAAAGCAACATCCTCTGTAATAAAAGATTCGGGCGACGACCCCGATATAACCAATGGTAAAGAAATCTGCTCTACAGTCAGGCTAAATGCAGAACATAAAGGAGTCCGTTTCCTGCAAGGCGAAGGTGTAGGAGTAGTCACCTTGCCCGGACTTGGTCTTGAAATTGGCGGACCTGCCATAAATGCTACTCCCCGCCGGATGATGAAGCGGGAGATATTCAAAGTTTTACGTCATTATCAGGACAAACTGCCGGATACAGGATTGAAGACAGGGGTGGATATAACAATCTCGGTACCTGACGGGAAGGAGATAGCCTTAAAGACATTCAATCCAAAACTGGGAATAGAAGGCGGAATATCTATTATCGGTACATCAGGCGTGATCAAACCGTTCTCGTCGGAAGCCTTTGTCAATTCTATCCGGCGCGGGATGCAGGTAGCCAGAGCTTTAGGCTGCGAACGTGTTGTTATCAATTCGGGAGCGAAGAGCGAAAAATATGTAAAAGCAATCTATCCTACGTTGCCCCCGCAAGCCTTTATCCATTATGGCAACTTTATCGGTGAAACCATAAAGATAACTTCGGAACTCGGATTTAAAGCCGTAACCTTGGGTATTATGATAGGAAAAGCCGTAAAGCTGGCGGAAGGATCGCTGGATACACATAGCAGGAAAGCGGTTATGAATAAGGAGTTTATATCGGAATTAGCACGGAAGACAGGATATCCGGAAGTTATATTATCTGATATACAGAATATTACTATGGCTCGTCAGTTGTGGGATATTATCCCTGCTGATAACCGGAAGTTTTTCAGATTGTTATTGAATAAGTGCTACGAAACTTGTTCGCCCCTCTTCCCTGATGGCGAACTGACAATCCTGTTAATCGACGAAGAGGGTAATATTGTGTCTTAATTTCTGATGTTTCGCAAGACCGGAACAAACTTTTTATTCTTGTCGTGCTTTAGCCCTGCGCAAACAATCTTCGATTGCGCGCAGGAAAAATAAATCCTACGTAACATCAGTTAATATTCGAATTCAACAATTTCCCCGTATTGAGGCATGAGGTCAAACGTTTTTTTTATGTCAGCCCGATCGAAATAAACACGCGCACAACTGATTACCCCACCATGAGTAAAGATCAGGACATTCCCGGCAGTCTGTTCTTTCAGTTCATCGAAGAACGAAGAAACGCGCCTGTACATTTGTGCAAACGACTCGCCGTTAGGCGCGGGATTATTTATCCAGTCGTCTTTCCAGATGGTCATATCCAGATCATCCCACATATGCATTTCCCAATCGCCCATATGAAGTTCTTTCAGCCTGTCGTGATATTCAAGTACATCTCCGTATCCGCAAAGTTTAGCCAGTTTACGGCAACGGCTCAAGGGACTTGAACATACTAAGTCGAAATTTATATTTTCCAGATTCTTTTTTACTGCGGCAGCTTCCTCCTCAAAGGTTTCTTTCAGGGGAACATTCGTTTGTCCGTAACATGTGCCCTGAGGCACCTCTACGGCCGTATGCCGGACCATATATATTTTCATAGCCACATATTTGATAAAACAGCTATTCCCAGATAGAAAGACAATTCGGTGAGCAGGAACAAGGTCCCGCAACAGTCTCCTGTATAGCCGCGGATCTTTTTTCTCATCAGGAAAACAAGTATTACAAATATAGCCAAAGGAAACAGCACAGCCAACCAATATCCGGCATTTAATAACAAAACAACCGGTAACAAGCCGAATATAGCCGACACAATAAATGGTTTCAGGGACATCTTGTTATACACTACTTTCGATTTGCTTGTCGCGGCAGTGCGGGCATAAGGTAGAAATAAGGTGATCAGCGAACTGACGAGTTTACACAAAGGATCGGCTGCCAAAATAACCAGACAGGCAAACGGTAAAGCCATTAAGGATAATAAACTGTATAGCAATAGGAAATAGATAATAAGCCCCAGTACGCCATATGTTCCGATATGGGAATCTTTCATTATTTCCAGCGTGCGCTCGCGTGTATTTCCTCCGCCAAAACCATCGAAGAAGTCAGCCAGCCCGTCCTCGTGCAGTCCTCCCGTTATGAGCAGCCGCGACAGGATAGCCAGAATAACAGCTATCGGTAAGGGCAATACCTGAGCCGACAGCCATAACACACCGGCCATAACAGATGCAGTAAGCCAACCTGCAACGGGCCAGTAATTGATCACTTGTTTGTAGTATTCGTTCGGCACACGAAATGCCTTTATCCGCCAGAAAGGCAGGCGGGTAAAGAAAATGAATGCAGCGGCTATTTCTTTCATATGTCAGTAATCAGTAAACAGTAGAGAAAACTCTCATAACTCTTTTTACTCTGTGTTTCAATATTTCATTCGAGACTTGTCCCTGCCTCCCTTTGGGAAGGTCGGAGGGGCTCAAAAGTATTTTGTAACCTGTATTTTTTTGAACGAATTCATTTCATTTATCATCCGCACAGCAGATTCAATGACCGGATATGCACATAATGCGCCTGTACCTTCACCCAGCCTCAGTCCTAAATTGAGAATTGGTTTGGCTCCAAGATATTCCAGCAATAACTTGTGCCCTGCTTCATCACCCTGATGCCCGAAGACGGCGTAATCCAATACGTTCCGATCCAATCGTGAAGCGACCAGCATACAGTTCGTCATAATGAATCCGTCGACAAGAATAACCATTTTCAGTTTGGCAGCTTTCAGCATCGCTCCCACAGCCATAACCATCTCATATCCTCCGAAATAACGCATATAGTCCTCAGTCGAACCTTCTCCGGCATAATTCTGTTGCGCTTGCTTCAATACATTAT
>JAISES010000400.1 GCA_031263965.1 Prevotella sp.
GGGAGGAACAGCCATGGGATTTGTTCCTTGGGAAGATATAATTGATATAGAGGAGTTTTATGTCAGTGGTCAGGGTATTATAAAGATTATAGTAAGCAATCCTCAAAAATATATAGATAGGCAAAAAAGCGCCTTTTCGCGCCGGATAGCTGAAATGAACTATAAACTATATGGTTCACCGGTTCAGATTTCAGCAAATATACTGAAATGCGGCTTTGCTGAATTATATAGCTTGTTAAAAGTAGAATTAGAAGAAAATAGAGTGCAGACAGGAAGAATTGATCCTCATTATCTAAATAATTACGCAGATGAAACTGAAAGAAGAATCGAAGAATAAGTCAGTCCTTACTACCGGCTATGTGCTGACAAACGGCTCGCCCGTGACTTTTGTATTGTATGACGAAGACGGCGACTGGCAACTTTTTGGCGACGATGAGGTGGACGAAGACGAAGATGCCTATCTGGTATCGGTAGAAGAAATACTGGAAATGGAACCCGCTTTGCGTAAATTGCCCGATATGCAGCCCGGACAAGCTGTGGCACGTGAAAAAGACAGTACCCGGTGGTCTTTTGTAGAAGAGTGATATGAAGTAAAAACAATCCGGTGAATAAAAAGCTGTTTAAAATTCAAACAGTTTCTTAAAACCAGCTTGGACTAAAGAAAAATTCTTTAATTATTTGTTCTTCCGGCAAGTGTGCCCTTTTGTTCGAAAAATCAGAGTATATTTGTAGCCTGATTTATAATTGACTCTTAAAATTACGAATGAAAGAAGTAAAATATTTAGTAAACGACATTGTGGCTGCATGCCAGGAAAAAAAAGCGAAGAATATTGTAATAGTAGATATGACAGAACTTCCCGGAACCATTTGCCGGTACTTTGTGATATGCGAAGGAAACTCACCTACACAGGTAACTGCTATTTCGGATGAAATCACAGAGTCTTTGAAAAAGAAAAAAGAACGCCCTATATCAACGGATGGATTGCGTGAAGGCCGTTGGGTAGGAATAGATTATGGTACGGTTATTGTACATGTGTTTCTTCCGGTGCTCCGCGAATTTTATAACATCGAGAATTTGTGGGCTGATGCTAAGATAGAATCCATCCCGGATATCGATTAACCAGTTGTAAGATTTTTTATGGATAATTATAACAAAGGAGAAAATAAGCCCAAAAGCCCGGGTACAAACCGCCCTAAAATGCCTTTCAACCTATACTGGATCTATTTGCTAGTATTCGGAGCGATTGTCGGCATGTACTTTTTCACAGACAACAGCGTTACGAAAGAAGTGGCTTGGTCCGACTTTCAGGGTTATGTAAGAGGCAATAGCATAAGTAAAATTGTCGTCGACAATAAGAACAATACCCTGAAGGCATATATACGTCCCGATTCGATAAAGAATGTTTATAAAAAGGACGCGGAAAGTGCAGGGAGCAATCCGTCTATTATTGTAAGAATTCCATCGGCTGACAAATTTTCCGATTTCTACGACCAGGTAAGTGCCGAATATAAATATGACATCGACGTAAGCTACGAAACCAGTACCAGCGCCGTCGAAATACTATTAAGCTTCTTGCCTGTTATCCTTATATTCGCCCTCTTTATATATATGATGCGCCGTATGTCGGGAGCAGGCGGGGGTGGAGGCGGCGGAGTTTTCAGCGTAGGAAAATCCAAGGCCCAACTATATGACAAAGGTTCCGATTTGCGGGTTACGTTCAAAGATGTAGCAGGATTATCCGAAGCGAAAGAAGAGATTGAAGAAATCGTAGAGTTTCTGAAAAACCCTTCGCGTTACACCGAAATTGGAGGTAAAATACCCAAAGGAGCGTTACTTGTAGGCCCTCCCGGAACAGGAAAAACATTACTGGCCAAAGCCGTTGCCGGTGAAGCGAATGTGCCATTCTTCTCTCTGTCCGGTTCCGACTTTGTAGAAATGTTCGTCGGCGTAGGAGCATCCCGTGTAAGAGACTTGTTTAAACAGGCAAAAGAGAAATCTCCCTGTATAATTTTTATTGACGAAATAGACGCTATCGGACGCGCCCGCGGAAGAAATCTGAATATGGGCTCTAACGATGAGCGAGAAAATACACTAAACCAGCTATTGACCGAGATGGACGGTTTCGGCACTAATAGCGGGGTCATACTACTCGCAGCTACCAACCGTGCCGATATTTTGGATAAGGCATTGCTTCGCGCAGGACGTTTTGACCGTCAGATCACTGTCGATTTACCCGATCTGAATGATAGAAAAGAAATCTTCAAAGTACATCTGCGCCCTGTCAAAATAGATGATACGGTCGATGTAGAGTTCCTTGCACGTCAAACCCCGGGATTTTCGGGAGCAGACATAGCTAATGTTTGTAACGAAGCCGCGCTGATAGCCGCCCGCAAAGAGAAAAAAGTAGTGCAAAAAGAAGATTTTACCGATGCCGTAGACCGTATAGTAGGCGGACTTGAGAAAAAGAATAAAATTACAACTCTGGACGAACGGAAAACAATTGCAGTCCATGAAGCCGGACACGCTACCTTGAGCTGGTTCTTACAATATGCCAATCCATTGGTAAAAGTAACCATTGTTCCCCGCGGTAAAGCATTAGGCGCTGCATGGTATTTGCCGGAAGAAAGGCAGATAACAACAAAAGAGCAGATGCTCGACGAGATGTGTGCCTTACTGGGCGGACGCGCTGCCGAAGAAGTCTTTATCGGGCATATTTCTTCCGGTGCTGCAAACGATCTTGAGCGCGTAACAAAACAGGCATATGCAATGATTTCCTATCTGGGCATGAGCGAAAAGCTTCCTAATTTGAGCTATTACGATTCGTCCGGCGAAGGATATGGTTTTACAAAGCCATATAGCGAAGAAACAGCGCTCCTTATCGACAAAGAGGTGCAAAATATGATTAACGGGCAATACGAGCGTGCTAAGCAATTGCTCCGTCAGCATTCTGACGGTCATGGCAAACTGGCAAACCTTTTAGTTGCCGAAGAAGTAATCTTTTCCGACGATCTGAAGAAAGTATTCGGAGAGCGCCGGTGGGCATCCCGTTCCGAAGAATTATTGAAAGAAACCGAAGAGCCCCCTCTAAATGTCGAAATAGAAATTAAAGAAGAAAATATTTCCGGTATAATCAACAAGGAGGAACATTCGGAATAAATGAACCCGTTTAAACTTTTTTCTTTTTCTGTGTTTTCTTGATCAATATTACTACGAAAGTAATATAATTGAATCATTTCTGTTAAATTACTTTTTGTTTCAAAGCCTCGTTTTGATTTACGCAAACAAGGCAATATCTCTTTTGTATCGTATCTTCGTCTAGTACTTTGTACATAAGAAGGGAATTGGCATTGTTGTTGTTCACTTTACATGAACGTTCCCTTCTTAATTTTAGTTTTTACATAAATTACATAATTAAATTACACAAACAATTATTATCTTTGTACCCACAATAAATCTATACATTTATGGGTCGCAAGGTAAAACAGTTAAAGAATTACACAACCGAACAGGTTGAATC
>JAISES010000414.1 GCA_031263965.1 Prevotella sp.
GTATTTTATTGTTAAAGCTACTCAAACACACACAAAAATTATCACGCAGCCTGCGTTTTCTTGCACAAATACTTTCCGGCGCTTATATTGGAGCTACAATAGGCCAGGACCAGATTTCACATCTTACGGGAATCCTTCTCCCAACCTTGGTTATGTTGATTTGTACACTTCTTATTAATATCTTGTTATCCCTCGTTATTTATAAACTTGGGAAAATTGATTTACGTTCCGCAATGTATAGTTGCGCGCCAGGAGGACTTTCCGAAATTTCCATGTTAATCATGGGAACAGGTGTAAACGTAACAACAGTAACAAGCATGCATCTATTGCGTAAAATCGCGGTTATTGGCATTTTTCCACTTGTTTTCAAATGGTTGATAAAGAGTTTTACATAATTCGAACCCTCCTTATTTATAGACGCCATATTCACGGATAAAATTATTGACGGCCTCAAGATTCTCTCTTTTGGCATCATTGCGAAATGCGAGCATTTTATCCGTCGTTATGATCAGCCTTCCATCGTTTCCAATCTCATCAATCATTCTCTTCGCATAGTCTATACATTCCTGCATGGTTCCATGCCCAAGCAACTGAGAAGGGTATCCTCCGGCAAAGGATAGATTGGGAAGAGCGGTCCTTAATTTTCGAATATCATCCAACTCAACAACCAAAAGAAAATGCCCTTTTGGGATTTCCCGGAAAAATTCAATCAGGTGTTCCATTGATCCCTCGGTAAAAATCATACCCAGTTTGTCAGCCCGTACGGTAGCGTCAATATATTTCTTCAATGTGGGCCAATAATATTTTTCAAATTGCCTAAAATTTAATACGGTATGAGCGAGCATGATTACTCCGGCAGCAAAGACATCCGATTCTTTTTCCTCAAAATTCTCTATAGCCTTACACCCTTTTTCACATATTCTATTGTCCATTATCTCAAGGGCTTGTAAAATATTTTCTTTTCTACGACGTAAATCAACCGAAAAACCTTTGATTCTCCGTAAAGTACTGAACAGAATTTCAATTGGTAAAAACATAGCTATTCCACTTCTGATATTTGGCACTCCATGTTTCTCGATTTGATTTTTAAGTACCATCTTCTAAAATTCCGTATTTTCCGCCCTTGCTTTAGTTGCTTTTACAATAGCAGAAACTGATTTTTCAGTATCGGTAAGATTAAAACGTCTGGTAAAAGCATTTTCGAAATAAAACTTTAAAGCCCCCTTCTCAATCAACGCTGGATACTCATCTTCCCACATTGTGTGTGTGAGGGGTGGCAAGTGATGCTATGATGATAATTATTCTTCATAGCATCACTTTTTGATTTCATTACTCTCCTGTTATTCATCATACTTTTTTGATCCCCACAAAAATTGCAATAATACACTCACAGACTTGGTGATGAAAGGATAAACCTTTTCAACACATCTTCCCTTTCTTCATCTTTTTCAAGAAAAGTCATTAAATCCTTAATACGCTGCCAGTCTTCATCAAAATTCAAAACACCCACATATTTTTCCCTTTCATTTTCCTTGCTTTCCATTCCTGCTTCCTCCTATTTATAAACCCCATATTCCCGGACAAAATTGTTTACCGCTATCAGATTATTCCTCTTCGCATCATTACGGTACGCAACCATCTTATTTGTGCTGAACATCAGCCGACCGTCATATCCGATTTCGTCTATCATCCTTTTAGCGTGGTCTATGCACTCCTGCTCAGTCCCAAATCCCAAAACCTGAACAGGAAATCCGCCCGCAAATGACAGGTTCGGTAGTTCTTTCCGTAATTTACGTATGTCGTCTTCTTCCACCACTAAAAGAAAATGGCCTTTGGGTATTTGAGCAAAGTATTTAATTAAATGCCCTATTTGCCCTTGCATGAAGATCATTCCCAGCTTGTCGGCTTTAACTGTCGCGTCAATATACCGTTTTAGCCCCGGCCACACATATCGACCAAATTGATCCGGGTTTAATAAGACATGCCCGTTTATTGTGCCGGAACACGCAAAAACTTCGTTCTCCTTTATTTCATAGTTTTCAATGGATTTACAGAGGCGTTCACACGCACCATTGTCCATAACCTCCATAGCCTTAAGGACATCCTGATCACGGCGGCGTATGTCAAGTGAAAATCCTTTCAAGCCCCGAAGCATACTAAAAAGACCCTGGATTGGGTATGACATTATAACTCCGCTTCTTAAGCTTGGAACCCCATAAGTCTCCGCCAGGTTCTTTATTATCCGTCTTGTCGCAACGCCGTAATCCTGCTGGGCTTCGGTTGCTTTGGCAATAGCCCGAATTGCCGTTTCTTTATCGGTCAATTTAAACCTGCGGCATATGAAATTTTCAAAATAAAATTTCAGCGTGCCTTTTTCAAACATAGCCGCATATTCATCCGCATCCATTGACGGCACATCGTCAGCCTGTATTACTTCCTTTTCGTCGTCAAATATATACGGCACATATCCCATGGCCTCATAAACCTTGTAATTAAATCTAAGGTAAGGATCAAAATGGCAGTCAAAATTGTACCTTGCCTGGAATTGGTCTATAATCTGATAGCTTATGTCCAAATTCTTGTATGCCATCGACAATTTGTACCCGGCATCCAGAATAGGCCATGCTCTCACCTGCGACATAAGTGGAATACGCTTGGGCAATTTTTGCTGGCGCACAACATCCGTAATTATTTCCTTTCGCTCTTTGAGCAATGCTTTTGCATCCATGGTTTCTGACATATCTGTTCCTTCCTTCTTTATCAGAAATACCTGTTATTTCGACAGCAACACTGCCGATTCCACCTCATCGCATGGGAAACAACCGATGATTTGGCGAATTTTTTATACCCCATGCTCCCTCCTTAACGGTCTTTTTTTGGCCCAATAAGCCCCTTGCGGAAAGCAGTCAGATACTTCCGACAATTCCGGTCCCGACCCAGCAGCGCTTCCACCGCATAAAGCGTCGCCCGCATATCGTCAGACAGCGGATCCATGATCGCGCTGTCCATACCCGCCGCCATCGCCAGGGTCAGAAACTGCTGGTTTATCGCCTTCCGAAAAGGCATCCCGAATGAGATATTGCTTAACCCGGAAGTTATATGTATCTCCGGGTATTTCTTTTTGATATTGATTAGCGTCTCGTTGAAACTCAACAGCGAATTATTGTTGGAGCTGACAGTCGTTACCAGGGGATCGATGAAAAGACGATCCTCCGTAATGCCATGTTGCTTTGCCTTTTCCACGATGCTAACGGCAATATCAAACTTTACCTGAGCATCCTCGGAAATGCCGTTATTGTCGCAGGTGAGGGCCACAATCTTCCATTCAGAATCCGCCACCTTGGGCAAAAGAATCTCGCATTTTCCGTGTTCTTCGGAAACAGAGTTCAACATCCCTGGCCGTTTTACCAGGGGCATCATGTCAAGGATGATATGACAATCGGAACTGTCAATACAGAGGGGGGTGTCAACCGTATCCTGCACAAGATTGATAAGCCACGTGAGGGTTTCCCGCTCCTTTTCGGGGCTGGTTCCGGCGGCAACATCAATATAATCCGCCCCCATCTCGGCCTGTCTCCGGGCCAGGTTTCTGATAAAATCCTCGTCCCGGTTCGCAATAGCCTTCGCTGTGGATGGAATAGAACCGTTGATCTTCTCGCCAATAATAATCATACGCTTTTGCCTCCTTGGTGTTAGTTTTATATTAGTATGTCCAATAGTTCAAAGGATAGGGAATACACACTATCCTGGTTATACCCAAGCGCCGCAGATCTTTACTGCTTCGGCGGCATTCTTACTCCAGGAATCAGCTCCTATATAGGCGCAGGCTTCGGGATTTACCGCATTGCCCCCTATCATTATTTTTACCGTTTCCCTTAAACCGGCGTCTTTTAATGCCTCAACAGTGCGCTTCATCGAATCAATGGACAGCGTGAGCACCCCGGAAAACCCCACGACTTTGGGTTTGTTCTCCTGCACCGCTTTTACAAAAGCCGCCGGCCCCTGGTCGATGCCGATGTCCACCACCTTAAACCCGGCCGCTTCCGCCATTCCTTTGAAAATGTTCTTGCCGATGTCGTGGATGTCTCCCTCCACCGTGCCAAGCACTATCACGCCCCGGGAGCCGGTATCTCCGCTTCCCAGGAGGGGCTTGAGTTTCTCGATGGACGCAGTAAGAAGCTCCCCTGCGAATATGAGCTCCCCCACGAAAGACTCGCCACTTTCGCAGTTCGTCCCCACGAGTTCCATGCCCTGCTGGCAGGCTTCCACTACTTTCCGCGCGTCATCGCCGGAAGGGTTAGATGCAAGAAACTGATCCAGCATCTTATTTACCGAATCCTCGTCCAGTTCGCCGACAATCTGCCTGAGTTTCGTCGTATCAATCATCGCTTACTCCTTATAATAAAAACTGCCTCAGAATACCAAATATTGGAACAACTACTTGAATTCCATAAAAACCCGAATTTTAAACTGATTTTCCGAATTCAAGCATAAAAAATTTGCATTGTTAACCCCAATGCCTAACTACC
>JAISES010000437.1 GCA_031263965.1 Prevotella sp.
AGTTTAGCTGCAAGCGTAACTTTTTCCGACAGGTCTTGCTTTTGTTGCGAAACCTGATTCAGTGTACGTGCGGTTTCCTGGTATTTATCCGTGATTTCTTTCTTTTCCTGGCGAAGCTGTGTATTAGCCCTGTTCAGGGAATCAATCTGCATTACATACGACCTCAGTACCTGGCGCAAGGCACTTAGTTCCTTATTTAATCTGGCTATTTCTGATTTATTCTCTGCTTTTACAGTTTTCAGTTCTTCCAGTAAACGTTGAACTTTAGTCTGCTCGCTGGTTAGTTTTTGTAGTAACGAATCGTTTTTCAGATTCATTTTTACTTTCTCATATTCATATGACAACTGACCGTATTCGTCTTCCAGTTCTTGCTTGTTCAAAAGACTTACTTCCTGTAACTCTTGTATCTGAGCTTTTTGGTTGAAGATGAAATATGCAGCAACACCTATAGCCACAAGTAGAAGGGCTATTACTCCAATAAGTATTGTCGTGTTATTATTTTTTGATCCTGTAGCCATCATTTGTTGTAAAACCGATTGCAAATATATAAAAGATTTGAATCTGTTGGGCAAAAGGACTGCGGTGTTTCGCTTTTTTTAATAAATCAGGTAGAATTTTGATATATTAAAACTTCGTTATTTCAGAATAAGCGTGTACATTTGTTAGTATTTTCAATGGATTTGAACAGTATGATCGGTAGTATTGTTTACAATTTGAAAATAAGGATGTTAATTAATCAAATAAATATATATCCAAAAACAAATTATTATGTCTAAAGTAACAGTTATAGGTGCCGGTAATGTGGGCGCTACATGTGCAAATGTGCTTGCTTTTAAAGAAGTGGCCGATGAGGTGATAATGCTAGATGTGAAAGAAGGTGTATCGGAAGGTAAAGCTATCGACATGAACCAGACAGTCCAGTTATTGGGCTTCGATTCCCGTATTAAGGGCGTTACCGGCGATTATGCCGCTACAGCCGGTTCGGATGTGGTTGTTATTACATCCGGTATTCCCCGTAAGCCAGGAATGACAAGGGAAGAACTTATAGGGGTGAATGCGGGTATCGTAAAAACTGTTGCTGAAAATGTACTTAAATATTCACCTGATGCTATACTTGTGATTATATCCAATCCAATGGATACTATGACATATTTAGCGTCTAAAACGACAGGCCTACCTAAGCATCGTGTCATTGGCATGGGGGGGGCTTTAGATAGTTCCCGTTTTAAATACTATTTGAGCCGGGCATTGGGTTGTAACCCCAACGAGGTAGAAGGTATGGTAATAGGCGGACATGGCGATACGACAATGATTCCTGTTGCCCGTTTGGCTACATATAAAGGTATTCCGGTATCGAATCTTCTGTCCAAAGAAGTATTGGATAAGGTTGTTGCAGATACAATGGTTGGTGGAGCTACTCTTACGGGGCTTCTCGGTACGTCGGCCTGGTATGCTCCGGGCGCTGCCGGTGCGTATGTAGTGGAATCTATTATCCACGATCAGAAAAAGGTTATTCCATGTTGCGTGGCTTTGGACGGAGAATATGGTCAAAATGATATTTGCATCGGTGTTCCTGTTGTGTTGGGCAAGAACGGATGGGAAAAGATTATTGACCTGAAGCTTACTGCCGGCGAAAAAGAAAAGTTTGAAGCTTCTGCTGCCGCTGTACGTAAGACAAATTCGGTATTGAGCGAAATTAAGGCTATTTGATTCGTTTTATAAACATATAGTATAGTGTGGGTAATACCCCCTGGAGTCATGCTCGACTTTCAGGGGGTATTTTATGTAAATCATTATCTCTATTCGATAGTAACAAAAACGGTTTTCAATCCATCCACTTTTACGGCTACAACCGATTTGCCTTTATTCTTCTCCAATTTTATTTTGGCTCTGCCATTGAAAGCCTGCACTTTGCCCGAACCGGTAGATGTTCCCTGATTCTTTATCAATTGTCCATCACCGGCAGACTCGAACCGGATAAAATCTGACGACTCTAAAGATACTACGCCGTTAGCATCCCTGAGTTCAGCTTCTACCCATACAGAATTATCATCTGCCTTTGATGCCGTTACTTTTATTTCGGCAGGTTTACCAAATGTTCTTGTTTCGTACCCGAAAGTTATTTCGTCTTCTACAACGGTTTTAGCTTTACCTGTACCTTTTGTGCCAATTGCTTTTATTGTATTTTTCCCGCTTTGCAACAAGGTATTCCAACGCAGCCCTGCCGCAGGAAAATCCTGCGAATTGCGTTTCTTTTTACCTAAGCTTTTTCCATTCAGGAAAAACTCAACTTCATCGCAGTTGGAATAAACTTTTACGGTCTTTTCTTCATCAGCTTTTCCCCAACGTATCGGCCATGTATGCCCGTAAATATGTATCATCGGCTTGTCTGTCCAGTATGACTGGAATACATAATAAACCTCTTTCAATGCAAGATCGCGACCGGCTACCCCCTTTTGATTCACAAACGGCACAGGGTTGGTAGGACGCAACGGCGTAGAAAAGTCTTTGAAAGGCCAATAAGCTGTTCCTGTAAGCCAAGGCATAGTTTCCTGCTCTTTCAGATGCCAGTCTATAATATCTGTTATATATGATTCGCTCCAGTCTTGTTTTGCTTTCGATGCTTTAGCAATACCGGCATAAGTTGCATCCTTGTCAGTACTACTTTCTATCGCGGAATAATCGTATTCGGCATGGCGCATGGCATGACTGTCTCCGCCCCACTCTACATGGAGAAAATGATTTACTTTTTCCATTTCCATTTGAGTAAATTCTTTGTACTGGGTATAAAAGCCCCTGTACCATCCGGCCCATATAGAAGGAGAATATACATCTACTATATCTTTGCAAAAGTCGCAACGACGGATACTAGTGAGCCGGGTATTATCCAATTGATGGGAAAGATTATGCAACTCGCTCATGAATCCGCGGATCTTTTCCTTATCAAATTCGGGGAAATCGTTCGGCCAATCATTCTCGTTCCCCAGTCCCCAAAGGATTACCGAAGGGTGGTTATGATGTTGTACAATCATATTAGTAAGCATCCTGCGAGCTTGCTCCTTATATGCATCGCTCCCAAGTCCGCCACGGCACCATGGGATTTCTTCCCAGACTAATATTCCTAGTTTATCGCATTGCTCAAGAACAATACGGGACTGCTGGTAATGGCCTAAACGAATGAAGTTTACGCCCATATCTTTCATCAACTGCATTTCCTCCGCAATCTGCTCCCCGGTCATAGCGGCGCCCACGCCGGCATGATCTTCGTGACGATGTGTGCCCTTAAGCAGCAAGCGTTCTCCATTCAGATAAAAAGGCCCTTTATCTTTAAACTCAAAATGTCTGAAACCAAAAACATCTTTACAGGTCATCGTTCCCGATGAAGAGGATAAAGTCAGTTCACAAGAATAAAGGTTCGGAGACCGAGGCGACCACAACAAAGGTTTCGCAATATCAAGAGATAAAAGTTCCTGTTTGTCAAAGTCAGGGATCGATTTATTCTCTTCTTTTACCAATTTACCTTCAGGATCGAATACCTTAATATTCAAAGACGCCGAATTATCAGCAGATTTATTAGAAAAACTTCCGTTTATCTTTAGATTTCCAAGCTTTCCTTTTTCATCTACAGAAGTATTTACCTGAATACCTGTAATAGATAATGCCGGAGTATAAACCAGATTCAGATAACGGTAAATTCCCCCATAAATAGAAAAGTCCGACATATCCGAAGGTATGAGTTCTGTGTCCCGCGTATTATCGCACCGGATAGACAATGGTATTTTACCGTTGAACCGTTTTGCATCCCCACTCTTCAAAAAGCCGTTAACCGCATCCGTTATATCCACCGTCCACTCATCATATCCGCCGGTATGGCTACCTGCTTTCCGAGTGAATATATAGACATCCGTTTTCTGTCCTGAACCTTCAAACTCAAGTATAGTGCGTCCGTTCGGATAGGGATTATTTACGTCCAACATGATGCGATACCAACCCGGCCCTTCGTAATAGTTAACGTCCGGATCGACTCCATCTTCCGCATTGAAGCAATGAGGTAAAGAAACTTTTGTCCACAGAGGGACAGCCTCGGGAGCATCACTGTTTGCCACAGGCCTTACTGATTCCCAAATGTTGCCCAAGTCCTGACGGAGAAACTCCCATCCGTCATTCAACCTTACCTTTTGAGAATAATTTATCTGCGAAAAGACAGATAAACTAATACTCAAAAAGATACAGATTGATATTATCTTATAGAATAATTTATTCATTATCTAAACTTCAAGATTTGTCTTACTTAAAACAATTTACCTGTCTTATCAAGTGTTTGTTTCCTCAACAATGCTTCGAGGAAATAATAATCAGCATAAGACAAAGGTACATCCACCTCAGAGTTGCCGGGTTTAGATCCTACGCTGTGTAATAATAAGAACCCTCTGTCTTCTCCCTGTTTCGCCATATAGTTCTTACTCAAATTTTCGAGTATAGTATCAGCCCATTTTTTATATTTTCCAGCATTTTCCG
>JAISES010000006.1 GCA_031263965.1 Prevotella sp.
AATAAATAGTGCATCTCTCTGAAAGAGATACATTGCTTTATTCAATGTGTTTATAAACAATGGAATAAGAAGGAAGTTGAAAGCAATTTACTAAACTATTGTTTTGTTCTCAGCAAAAAAATTAGCTGGAAATATAATTTTTCTTCGAATTTTAGTACTTGTTTTCAAATGTTTGCTTAATTTTGCGACAACCAATGTATCTCTTTCAGAGAGATTTAAGTTCTTGCTTAACATCCCACTCCCTTTCTTACAAGGAATTTAAGATCAGTTGATTCGCTTTGTCCACCACGGAAGCATCCAGCGATGCTAAATAAATTTGTGTGGTTGCCTCTGAATCATGCCCCATTCCCTCACTAATTACAGATATGGGTATATTTTTACTTTTAGCTATGCTTGCCCAGGAATGACGGGCTACATACATGGTCAGGGGAATGGATAAGCCTACTTTCTTTCCTATATCTTTAAGCTTTCTGTTTATGAGAAATATGGTATTTTTGTACTGTCTTCGTTCATCCTGATCAGGGTTCTTTATAATTGGCAACAAATAAGGTGAGGTTGCTATCTGATACTTGTCGACAATCTCCTGCATACAATTCTCCCATTTAATACATAGCTGTTGTCCTGTTTTCTTCCTCCGGTAAAAGAGAATTCCATTTTGCAGGTTTTTCTTTTTCAGATAAGTCATATCTATAAAAGACATCCCGCGTGTATAGAAACTAAATAAAAACATATCCCGTACATAATCCAAAGAAGGGTTAAACGTCAAATTTAATTCTTTTATTTGTTTGATGCTTTTTAGAGGGATGGCTCTCTTTATTGTTTTTGGTGTGCCGGTATATACCTGTCGGAAAGGATACTGTTGAGTTACAAGTCCTTTTTCTACCGCTCGATTGTAAACAGCTCTGAGTATTCGCATATAGAATGAAATGGAGTTTTTTCCCAGACTTTCTTTTTCCAAATAGGCTTCGTAGGCTACTATTAAGTCCGAATTCATTTCATCCAGTGTAATATCCTCGTCTTTCCTGAACCGCATAAAACTGTTTAAGGTGGATGCATAGGTTTCACTCGTACGAATTTTCCCGAATAGTTTTAGTTGAGAGATTATATTTTGCATGAAGCCACTAAGAGTATTCCCTTTTGACTGATTATGATATGTTTTGATTATATCATCGGCCGTATAAGGTATTCCTTTTCTGTCTAAAAAATTTGTACTCTTGGTAAGTCCGTTTATATCCAGTTTTACAAGTTCTTTTATTGAGAGGAGATATTTCTTCCGATTTTCATTAAATAATGGTATTTTTATTTCTGATGAATGACTGTCCCATTCATCAAAAAAGATTTTATACTCAGTCTTAACCTGTCTGACTATGCGATTATGTATAATCTGATAAAACAAGTTACTTTCCTTATCTCTTATTAATGGTTTTCTTAGTTTTATTTTTATTGATGTCATTTTTTCTTTATATTTTGATTTATCAATACTCTTCTCAAACTGTCGACTTCCGCCTGTATTTCCCTTATGGCAATGCTTTTCCAGTAATACTCATCATTCAAGAGTGAATAATCATTCTGCAGCTTTATGCAAAATGTTGTAATGACAAATATTAATAAGGAAAACAGGCTTATTATAATGCTTACTTTCCTGATCTTGAAAATCTTGAAGTTAAGACAATCTTTATCATGCTCTGATTTTGTTTTCTCCCGTTTTTCTATTTCCTGTATTCCACTACAATCGACGATTGCCACATTTTTCTCTTTCGTGTAATGCAGATAACTCGCCAGAAGGACGGTTGCTGCCGATTTGCCAACGCCGCCCTTTTGGTTCGACATGGCCACTACTAATGTCTGTTTCATCTTACAATTGTTTTTTTAGTTAGAAATATAGCTGTTGCATTGCATTGTTGCTTCGTTGCCTCGCTGCCTTATTGCCCTATTGCTTCGTTGCCTTACTGCTTTGTTGCCTCGCCGCTTCATTGCCTTGTTGCCTTATTGCCTCACTGCCTCGTTGCCTCATTGCCCTATTGCTTTATTGCCTTGCTGCCCTGTTGCATCAATGCGCGCTTGCATTGACACAGCAAATAAAAGTCGAATTATTCGTTTTTATCTCCGATTCTTTCTCCACTGACGACATAGTACATCGTTTGTCATTCCGTTACACCACCTAAGCGATTTTTATCCGAATGGTTACAGCCAGCTTTGTTTTTGGAATGCCTGCTTGCGAAAGGTTATAAGGTTGCCGTACAACCCTATTGTATTATTATCTTGCTACCCTGTTGCCTCAATGCCTTGTTGCCCTATTGCCTTGTTGCTTCATTGCCTCATTGCTTTGTTGCCTTGCTGCCCTGCTGTATCAATGCAAGTGTGCCCTGTTGCAACAGGTAAGAGCAGAATCACCCTTTTTACCTCCAATTCTCTCTTCTTTGGCGATATATGATGCCGTATGTCATCCCGTTACACCATCAAAACTATTTCATATACAGATGCTTACATCTAACTTTGCCTCTGATATGATACATATTTACGACAATGGGAAAAGCAATCGAAAACACAGCTATTACAGGAGGGGGGCGACATTTGCCGCAGGCAAATCTGTGTTCGCCGGAACACAGCAAGTTGTGTTTCTTGCAGCACGAAATGATTCGTGCAGCATGAAACGAACTTGCCGCTCGCTTGCAGGCTCGGGGCGATTTACTCCAAAGTCGTAAATCGTGTATGGACGATTAATAACAGCTAAAAGTTGCCGGTATAGCAGACGAAAACAAAAATAAAGAGGATAAAACTTGGAGCTACCGGGAACAGAAAATATATCATAGATCGAAATTACAACCGGATAAAAGGGGATGTGGTCAATATGTATATGATCTGTTGGATAGTTGTATTGCATAAAATCGTTTGCCGACAGTTATCGACAAATAAAAGGCTACCGTATGTTTCGTCATTTCAATAAAGACTTTATTTCCAGCCATCATACTTTTTTCACCCTATGGGTTCGCAATTGTATCAAAATCGAATAAATACGTATCATAGCGTATCAGAACCCGATTGGATTGTGGAATACATACAAAGTCGAACATCACCCATCAAACGCCATAATACCTCATAGTTGGTTTCACATGCTAAGTCCCTTTTTGAAGATAACTTGAATGTTGCTTCATCCGCATTTTTTACGGGGAAAATTTACCAGCGACGCGCCCGTCACTTTTTCTCTAAAACCCGGAGGGCCTGTCCGCGGATGA
>JAISES010000170.1 GCA_031263965.1 Prevotella sp.
AAAACCGTCGCTTTTTTGAACAGGGTTTCTTTATATTTTATGGAATAAAAACGAGGATGTATCAAAAGTAAAACCACACTATCAAAGTGTTACCCTCTTTGTCATTCTGAATGCAATGAAGAATCCCGACTCTCCGGACACGGAATGTTTCACTCCGTTCAACATGACAAAAAGAAAGTGAAAATTACTTTTGACACACCCTCCTCCGCTAACCGGCCAATTTCCGGATTACTTCACCTTTCAGGTTCGCAATGACGGGAGTAACAGACAATCAAATCCCATAATAATCTTTTTCGCTAAAATTTAAACAGTTTCTTAACATAAAAGAAATTTAAGCTTATCGTTTGCGTAATCTCCCTGTAACAAAAATAGAAGTGATTTGCATTGTAAATAATAAGAATGCAAAATGTTTAATAGAACCGGAAATCTTTCGAAAATTTTCCTAACAGTATCTTTCTTTTTAACAACAGGGCTATTCGCTCAAAGTACATTAAAGGGTAGCATAAAAGATGCAAAAACCAATGATGTGTTACCAGGGGTAACCATTTCCGTGAAAAATTCAACCACAGGTACAATTAGTAATGAAGATGGTAGTTACGAGCTTAAACTGTCACCCGGAAAACATACAATAGTGGTGTCCTTAATCTCTTATCAATCCATGGAGATAACGGACGTGGAAGTGAGTAAAGGCGAGGAGGTAATTCTGAATATTCCTATGTCGGAAGCAACTCATACATTAAAAGATGTATATGTAGTAGCAATGGGACGCATCAACTCGGAAGTGTCGCTTCTGAATTCTATAAAAAGATCCAATGCTGTAATAAGCGGTGTTTCGTCGCAACAAATATCGAAGAGCCAGGATAGAGATGCCTCGGAAGTAGTAAGGCGGATTCCCGGAATATCTGTTGTAGATGATAAATTTGTTGTGGCCAGAGGATTGGCTCAGAGATATAATAATGTGTGGGTAAATAATAGTAGCATACCCGGTTCGGAAGCCGATACCCGTTCGTTTTCATTCGATATATTGCCGAGTTCACAAATCGAAAATATTATGATTGTGAAATCACCCCAGCCCGAATTGCCCGCTGACTTCTCAGGAGGATTCGTTAAGATTGAGACAAAGGGAATACCCAATGAAAATTCTACTCAGGTTAGTTACGGAGTTGGTATAAATACTCAAACTCAATTCAAAGACTTTAAATACAGCAAAGGCAGCGGAACTGATTTCCTGGGATTTGATAACGGCATGCGGAGTTTATCATCGCCGTTTTCATCCGGACGAGTTGATAATAGTAATGCCGAAGAGGTTACAAACCTTACCGGAAACGGGTTTAATAACGATTGGGCTGTGAAAACAAAAAAGCCTCTGCCGGACCAACGTCTTGGCTTTGTAATCAACCGGAAATATTCGGGCGAAGGAGGTCGTATGTGGGGTGTTGCAACTGCGCTGAACTATAGCAATACCGGCAAAACATATACCGATATGGAAAATTCGCGCTATGGAGTTTATGATTCGGATAACGATAAGCCTTACTTTACCTTCAAATATGCAGATAACCAGTATAATAACGATGCCAGAATAGGTGCTTTGGCCAATTTGATCTACATGTCGGGTGGAAAACATCGTCTGGAATTCCGGAATATATTGAACCAGGTGGGAAAAAGCAGATACACCGAACGTGAAGGGTATCAAAATACCAGTGGATTTTACGGACAACGCAAGGCTGAATACATTTATAGCAGCCGTTTGGTTTATTCAGGACAACTGGCAGGAAAGCATACGCTAACTCAAAAAGATAAACTGGATTGGGTATCAGGCTTTTCATATAGCAACAGGAATCAACCGGACAGGCGTATTATCAACTGGGAACAAAATGGTTATCCCGGAGATGCCCATTACATGGAGTATCAGATAGATCTGAATGATATAACGCGCGACTATAACAAGTTGAATGAATATACCTATACTTTATCTGCGAATTATACTCACGACTTTCTTTTCGACAATGGCTTTAAACCATCCTTTAAAGCCGGTGTATACGGTGATTACAGAGACCGGAATTATAATACCCGGTATTTCAAATACCGTTGGATAGCTGAGAATTTACCGGAAGACTTCGGATATCGGGATGTCTATACCCAAATATTAATACCTGAAAACTTTGGCGCCGGTAAGTTATTTGCCTATGACGATACAGACCGGTTGAATGACTATTCGGGTACAAATGCCCAGGTTGCCGGTTATATAGCATTTAATTTACCGTTCGATAAGTTCAATGTTTATACGGGGGTACGTCTGGAACAGAATAAAATGTCCTTGAATAGTTTTACGACAATATCAGGAGACAGGTCTAAAACAACAGACTATTCCTACACGGACCTCTTCCCTTCGCTAAATGCGTCATATAGCTTCACCGACGAACACCTGGTCCGGTTGGCTTACGGACGTTCTGTAAACAGACAGGAGTTTCGGGAAATATCTTCTTCTTCGTATTATGATTTTGACTTGTTTAGTTTCGTTTCCGGTAATCCGGATCTGAAACCTGCATATGTCAATAATTTCGACATCAGGTATGAGTTTTATCCTTCCAATTCGGAGATTTTCTCAGTAGCTCTTTTCTATAAAAACTTTAAAAACCCGATCGAATGGACTTACTTTGACGGAGGAGGAACATATACCTATACTTTCAAAAATGCAGATCAGGCCAACAATTATGGTGTAGAGGCGGATATAAAGAAAAAACTGGATTTTATAGGATTAAGCGACTTCTCTCTGACATTCAATGGTTCGCTGATCAAAAGTGAAGTGAAATTTGAGGAGAATAGCGGAGCAAATCATAACCGTCCGATGCAAGGACAATCGCCTTACCTGATAAATACAGGGATATTCTATCAAAGGGAAAAACTCGGATTAAATGCAACCCTGCTTTATAATATTATTGGAAAACGTATAGTGGGAATAGGACGTGTGTCCACCTCTTCGGGTACTACAATTAACAATGATATTCCTGATATGTACGAAATGCCGCGGAATGCTCTGGACTTTGCAGTGACAAAAAAAATAGGGAAGCACGTAGAAATCAATACCGGAATAAAGGATATACTGGCATCGAAAGTTAAATATACTCAATTTCCAC
>JAISES010000262.1 GCA_031263965.1 Prevotella sp.
TATTCAGCGAACCCTATTTAGATATATTCGGCGAGAAAAATAAACTACCTTCTCACCCCCTGCTGTTTCTTATTTTCATTGACTTTAACCCCGATACTTTCGAGAAACTTTTGTTTTTGTAGCCTGAACCAATAGCCATACTCCATACCATCCAAAGCTAACACCGGCTTGTTATCCCCAGCACTTTTACCGATAGCGATTTTTACATTCTCCGCCTCAAAACTCTGCTTATGTTCGGGCGAATATAAGCTACCCGAATAATCGACTTCCTTTCCTGCGAATAGCTGTTTTACGATATTGGCAGGTATCTTTATAAGCTCGCATAACCGTAGAATAAAATCATATTCAGATAAAACAGGGATATAGCCAAACAACCTGTCGATTTTTCCTTTTTGCGTAGCAATCAGGCAGTCTTTCTCCAGAATAAGCCTGTCCTTTTCAGCCATATCTTTCTTCGCCTGTTTGTTGATGGCCTCTTTTTCCTGCTGTACAATTTCAATTTCCTGTTTTAACACATCATTCTGCGCTTCGAGTTTCTTTGCCTTTGAACTGCCCACAAGGGAACTGATCCCCTCCAGAACACCCTTTCCAGCTTCCTTCGCTGTTTTCTCAAAACCGACTTTCACGACATCATTTTTTACCTGCCGGAGCTGCTTCTTCTTATCATCGACTTCCGTTTGCTTTTCATTCGCCTCTTTTTGTAAAACAGCCAAACGTTGCCGTCCCCGCACTTCCTTTTCCTGTAACTGTTTAACGGCTTCTACTCCTTCCTCTTTCCGTATCTGCAATTCATCGATTTCTTCCCTGAGTACCTGTGTCTGTTCAAAAGTATCCCTGTAATACTCCTGCGCCGTTCTGTGCTTCGCTTTGGAACCCTCTATGCCTCTTTTCAACCCGTATTTACTCATGGCAACGGCATACGAATCCTGATAGCCCTTCATTTTAGTTTTTGTCAGTACATCATCCGCACACAGGCGTATAATATCCTTCTCCTCCGCATCCTCTTTTGCCTTTCTTCTTTTTCCTGTCACAATGGGAACAAGAGCAATATGTATATGCGGAGTTTTCTCGTCCAGATGCAATACCGCCGACACGATATTCTTTTCCCCGAATTCCTTTTTAAAATAATCCAGGTTATCCTTACACCATTCGCCTATGCGTCCTTCCGCCAGAATGTACATCATATCCTCATGAGAGCCGGACACATTTACCCGGATAACCCTTACCTGATCGGAAGTAATCTTCCGGAAAATCCCTGCTGTTTTTATTCGAAACTGTATAGCCTGCGTCCTGTTGGTAACTCCTTCGGGAAACTCAATCAATTCCCTGTTGAGATGCGTCCGGCTCTTATCCGCATTCTTCGGGTCAATAGTGCGCTCAATGTGCGCCGTCATTCTCGCTTCATTTCCCTTCGCCTTATTAAAGTGTAATACTGCATATCCCATATTTTTGATTTTTTATTTGATTCAACTTTAAAAATTGTTTTTCTATTTTTACAGTTCTTTTTATCTGAACCGAAAGGTTTTATGACCTTATTTCCTTATCTTTACGCTCTCAAAAGGAGCGAAGCGAGTGCGGTCAAAGACCGCTAAGGAGGATTCCAAAGGGGGAACACCTTTGGCTCATAGGGCTGTTTTTTAGTGCAGTGTAACGGAGCGTGAAGAAAAACGCCCTAATGAGCTACGGCTTTTATACAAAAGCCCCTTTGGAAAGCTCAAGTCCGTTGCTATGCAAACTCCAAAATACACAGCCTCCGGAACATTGGTAAAGATGAAAAAGCAAGCCGGAAATAACTGTGCTACCTGCCCCTGTACCCCAAACTTTGGACATTTGGATAAGCCGGTTAAAAGAACCAGGCTGTACAAATAATACAATCCTAAATTCCAATAACTCATCGGTCGGGGAGCGCCGTCCGGCAAGGGGGGAGACCACTCCTCCCGACGAGGACAGCGGTGAATTTGTTTCCGTTGGATTACTCATGTTATATCGTTAAAAGTAACGCCATCCTCTGCGGGTGGCGTTACGGGTCTTTCCCATGTGGCGGATGAAAAAGGACTTCATAAGATACAAGCCTCTGCTCTACCTTTCTGAATTTTACTGAAATCGGATTTAACAGACTTGACCGGTCTTATAAATCCTTACTTTTGGCTGTACTCCCTGACAGAACTTTCATAGATCCGTCTGTCGGGCGTACATTTCAAAATCCCGCCGGTTACCAAATCAGATATTTTTTTATGAGACCGTTTCAGCATCTTAGCAACCTGATTGACGCTGAAAGTCCTTTCAATCTCCGGTTCAGGCTTCGGCATCTTTTTGTCGAACACCCTTTCGATAATCTTTTCAAGGGATTCTTCCGTTGTAACAATAACCGTATCCATAAGCGATAAAAAATAAAAAGTTAAAAAACAGAACAATTATATATACTAAATTATATTTTGTATATTTGAAATGCTAAATTACGAATAAAAATACAATACTAAATAAATAGTTTAGTGTTTATGAATAATTAAATATTTATGGTTTATTTATCTAAAATACGTAAATTATGCGATAAGAAAGGTGTAAGCATGAAGCAGGCGGCATCAGACTTGGGTATGACTGAGCAGAGCCTGCATAAGCTGATAAAAGCTAACTCCACGAAAATAGATACACTGCTGACTATAGCGGACTACTTTAAAGTGGAACCTGCCTACTTCTTCGATTCACATTCGGGAGATATAAACCTGTATGTGAAAGTAAAGAAAGAAGAACTGACCGGTCTTATAAAGAAAGCGCTGGCATATTCCATACATGGCTTCGGGCTTATCAAACTGGAATGGGATGAAAAGGAAGAAAAGTTTAATTCTTATTTCGATATACTGGAAAAGCAATACAGCCCGACAAAAGAAGATTTGACATATATATCCTCCATCCTGCGAGAAGAAAGAGGCTTGAATATAAAAGCAAACACGGATATTCCAATCGAGCTATCGGACAAAACCACCCCGAAGGACATCACAAGGCTGCTGATGACAAAAGACGAGTTTGATTTTACCACAGCTTATTATTACAGCATCAAAAAGACGCAGGCGCAGGAAGAACTGCAAAAGCTTTCTTCTTTCATCGGAAAGCATGATATACAAATAACGCCATCCATAGAAAAGGAAATACAGGAATTAAAAGATAAAATCAGGTATTACGAGATGAGAAGTATAATAGGAGGGAAGTAATGCTTCTGTTGCTGTTTCCTGTAATTAATATACATCCCAATGAATGGAACGGCCGGAAATAGTATTACATTCGTTTGGTAAAACAATAAATGAATGGCTAAAATAACGATAAAAGAGACAGATATATCCGTCATCAGTATAAATAATGAGGATTATATCTGTATAACGGATATGCTTAAGGCCAAAGATGGCGACTTCTTTGTTACCGACTGGCTTCGGAACCGTAATACATTAGAGTATATTGGTACACTAGTGTCCACTAAAAGCTATTAACATATTGTATATCTGATTGATTATCAATATAAAATAATTGCATTTTAAGCGTGGACTATTATTTCTATTCATCTTGTTGGAAGTTACAAATTGTCATTAAAATAGTGTAATCATCAAATAGCAGGCTGGATAAAATGATTTTTGGGAAAGATCAAGATGACTAAATTATCAAAATGATAGTCGGCTAAAACTTAATTTTTTTTAGTGGACACTAGTGATATTGGTATATGGGAACAGGTGTATAATCCGGATTTTAATTATGGCGAATTCGCCATAATTAAAAGTTAGGCGGGACTGAATAATTTTAAGATTAGTGCTAAAGAATTGGTAGAAAAAGCTAATGTTATCAGCATACAGGCTAAGGCAGGCCGTTACGGAGGTACTTATGCCCATAAAGACATTGCTTTCGAGTTTGCCATGTGGATAAATCCTGAATTCAAGATTTATATAGTTAAAGAATTCCAGCGTCTAAAGGAAGAAGAACAGAAGAATATAGGTTGGTCGGCCAAACGTGAATTGTCGAAGATAAATTACCATATCCATACGGACGCCATAAAGCAGCACCTTATACCGGAAGAACTGACTGCACAACAGACATCTGTTATCTATGCCAGCGAAGCGGATATATTGAACGTAGCGTTATTCGGAATGACCGCAAAAGAATGGAAGGAAGCGAATCCTGAGCTAAAAGGAAATATGCGGGATTACGCCTCTATCAACGAACTGATTTGTTTAGCGAATATGGAGAATCTGAACGCCGTTTTTATCAATGACGGTTTATCTCAGAAAGAAAGGCTGATAAAGCTGAACCAGGTAGCCCGTCACCAGATGAGTATATTGCAGGACATTGAAAACCGGAAATTACTGAAATAGGACAAAGAGGAAAAATACAATAAAAAATTATATTATATACCTTTATAAGAACATTACAGGGCAATGTCAAAGAATAAATAGAAAAAAGTAAGTAAAAATTTGGCAGGAAATATTAAATATTTACCTTTGGAATCACAAAAGGAAAAACAGCCTGAATGTTTTACAGGAGTTTTACAGATACTGGAATATGAAATACGGAAACAGGTAATAATCAGATGATTATAGTGGTAAAACACAATCTGCCTGGGACTACAAGCGGCAAGAAAGGAATGGAAACCCAAAACCCAGACTTTCAACAATCGAAAGAGAATCAGCCGAATAACCTTACTGTGGTGGAGCGGTTAAAATAAGAGACTTCATAAAATACATGCTTTTGTTTGACTATTGTTTGACTAAAAACAATCAAGTCATGAGAGCATCCATTAAAATTTTCCAGCGTAACAATTACAGCACCAAAGACGGCAGGCGTCAGCTATGCTTAAGGTACACATCCTATAGACAATCCACGTTTATAGGATTAAATATATCCGTACACCCCAAAGACTGGAACGATAATAAGAAACAGGTAAAAGCCACCGAACCGCATCATATCCACTATAACAAACTCATCAGGGAACAATACCACAAAGCCGAAAGTATCATCCTCGATAACTTTCTCAAACCCCTGCCCGTTGTGGAATTTATCGGCAAGCTAAAGGACAGGCATTACGGCAACGAAGATTTTTATATATTCATCGAAAATGAATTTGAATTAATAAAGTCCGCACGTTCACCCCGCACAATGGATAATTACCGTAACCTGATCAACAAGATGAAGGAATGGGAACCCACACTTACATTCAGTGAGATTACACTCGAATACATCCAACGCTTTCATGATTACGAAATCAAAACAGGCAACCAACTGTCCACCATCTATAAGAAACACGCCAACTTTAAATTCCTGCTCGGTCTGGCATTGGATAAAGAACTCATCCCAAAGAACCCCTACGAAAAATTCGAGATAAAGAAAATCACAAAGGCACAAAACAGTGATATCCTGACCGAAGAAGAACTAAAGAAGCTGCAAGCAGCCTACGACAGCGATAAATACACCGAAGGCAAAAAAGAAGTATTGCGGGACTTCCTGTTCAGTGGATACAAAACTACGATCCTGAAAAATGAGGGTATGTAAAAAATCCTTTTTACACACCCTCACCTAACAGTTTCTAAATCCTCATCGTATTTTTTTTACAAGGTCATTTACTATCTGACACATCTTATCATAGTTTTCTTCCATCGATTGCAACAATTTGTATTGTGCATGAGTACGGACCAGATTATGTTTTTCGTTTTTCACTTTATAATAATTATCACCATCGATGTAATCCATCAGGAAGCGTAATACTTGCTCAAATGTGATATATTTTGCAGAGAAGGCAAGATTCTCTATTTCGGCAGGGGTGATAAACGAAATGGTTTCCGACAGGTATCCTGAAGTGTATCCTTCAAATATATCCATCTTGATATATACATTGTCGAGATTTTCATCGTCCTCTTTTCCTGCATTGGTATATGAACGGATAGCATCGCCATAGTCGTTTAATACGATACTGCTAAGCACTGTGTCCAAGTCGATAACACATAGCACATTGCCTTGTTTGTCGAAGAGGATATTGCTTATTTTGGTATCGTTGTGAGTTACCCGTGTAGGTATTTCTCCCGATTCGGCTTTTGCCCAGAGAGCCAGCATCTCTTCGCGGCGGCTTTCTATCCAGTCAATTTCTTCCTGTACTTCAGCTTTTCTGCCTGCCGGATCTTTTTTCAATACTTCATCCCATTGCCGGAAACGGAAACGCATGTTGTGAAATCCGGGAAGTATATCCGCCAATGGTTCTTTCATGTCGGCCAGCATCGCCTGGAATTTGCCGATGCCTTTACCTCCTTGTGCGGCCAGGGCCGGAGAATCGGCATATTCGTACGTGATCGTATTTTCGATGCACAAACATGCAGCCCAATATTGATCTTCCTTATCTTTAAAGTGTAATTGTCCGTCTACGGTAGGGGTTACAGTAAGAGCTTCCCGCAACGGGTCGCCTCCCTGTGCGGTTATTTTTTTCTTCAGATGTGAGGTTACCTTGTAGATGTTTTCCATCATGGCAGGTACGTCTTTGAATATATTTTTATTTTTTCTTTGCAGGATGTAGTTTGGTGATTGCCCTTCTGTTTCTACAAGAAAAGTATCATTTATCAAACCTTCACCCACAGGGTGTATTTCTTTTACTGTACCTTCGAAAGCGAAGTTTTTACTAATCTCCAATAAAGTCTCTTTCATGCTATGTTTTATAGTTAATTTTACAAAATGTTTATAATTTGAAATGTTTTTTCACGATGTTCCGGGAAATCAAAATAGATTTAATTGTTTACTTTGCAAAAGTAAATAAATTCTGAGTTTAAATAAAAATAATATAATCTAAAAACCTAAAAAGTATTTAAATCATTATGAAAAAAACCACTTTGTTGTTATTGAGCGTTTTTCTTCTAAGCTCACTGGCTTTATGGTCGCAACAAGTAATAAAAACACCGGTACCGACTCGTCCGGCAGGGCAAAAGGATGTTTTAGAACTGAGAACAGCCCCTATACCGACAGTCAGGGTGGCATTTATTGGATTAGGTATGCGTGGACCGGGTGCTGTACAACGGATGACGCATATTCCGGGAGTAGAAATTATAGCTTTATGCGACGTATTGGAAAAGAATACAAGTAAGGTAAATGACATGCTGGTGAAACGTGGTTTCCCGAAAGCAAAAGAATTTTACGGAGACACAGAGGTGTGGCGCCAGGTAACAAAATTATCCAATGTGGATCTTATTTATGTAGCTACGGACTGGTTGCACCATGCTCAGATAGGTATTCAGGCATTGAAGGATGGTAAGCATGTAGCTATCGAAGTGCCGTCGGCAATGAACCTGGATGAAATTTGGGAACTAATCAATCTGGCTGAACAAAAACGACTGCATTGTGTTCCGCTCGAAAATTGCGGATACGACAAATTTGAACTGACTACGTTAAACATGGTTCAACAAGGCCTGTTAGGTGAGGTTCTTCACGGAGAAGGCGCTTACATTCATGGTCTTCAGCCATATTGGAATCAATATTGGAATAACTGGCGTATGGACTACAATAGAAAGCATCGTGGCGATTTATACCCTACACATGGAATAGGCCCTGTATGCCAGGCAATGAATATGCACCGCGGAGATAAGATGAATTTCCTTGTATCGGTAGATACAAAAGCCGTAGGTAATCCTGCTTTTATAAAGGAGCATACAGGTGAAGATGTGAAAGATTTCCGTAATGGCGACCATACAAGTACTATGATCGGAACAGAAAAAGGGAGATCGATATTGGTAGAGCATAATGTAACGTCTCCACGTCCATATAGCCGTATGTATCAACTGACAGGAACAAAAGGCTTTGCCAATAAATATCCGGTTGAAGGCTATGCCCTTGACGGAGGGGAGATCGATCCTGAAGTTGCAGGCAACCATGAGAACTTAAACGCACACAGCTTTGTACCGAATAGTCTGAGAAAATCCCTGATGGAGAAATACCAGCATCCGATTACAAAAGTTATGTTTGACGATAAAAAGACACTTATAGAAAAAGCTGAAGAAGTTGGCGGCCATGGAGGTATGGATTTCATTATGGATTATCGTCTGATCTACTGCCTGCAAAAAGGATTGCCTGTTGACATGGACGTATACGACCTTGCCGAATGGTGTTGTTTAATACCATTAACAGAAATTTCATTGGATAATAATTCTGCGCCTGTTGAGATTCCTGACTTTACCCGTGGTGTATGGAATAAATTAGACGGATTGAAGTTTGCTCAATAAAACTCAAACAGTTTATCAAAAAGCACAAGTGGTCGGAAGATTTTTCTTCCGACTATTTTTTTTGATTAATCATTTGATATTTAGATAATTATATTTATTTTATTTTTCAGATTTTTTATTCCGTCGATTACCCCTTGCGTTCCAATTCCTTTTGCTCAGTTCCATAGCCTGCTATTATCACTTCGCAAAAGAAAATACAGCCGGAAAACAGTTCTGAAAATTTGAATGATATAAATTTAAACAGACTTTTAAAAACCGTATCTTTGTCTTTATATGGAAGATATATATAAAACCATAGCAGATACATCCAAGGCTATTTATACGGAAAAGCGAAGCAAATTCATTGCTTATGCAATTCCCGTACGTTCAACTGAAGATGTAAAAAAAGAGGTGGACAAGCTGAAAAAAGAATTTTACGATGCCCGTCATATATGTTGGGCATATATGCTGGGGGCCGACAGGCTCGAATTTCGTGCAAATGATGATGGCGAGCCATCCGGAACGGCCGGAAAGCCTATACTCGGACAGATAAATTCGAATGAACTGACAAATATTCTTATTGCTGTTATTCGTTATTTTGGAGGAATCAAACTGGGAACCGGCGGGCTTATTGTTGCATATAAAGAGGCGGCGGCAGAAGTAATAGCGAATGCCGGTATTGTAGAAAAAACAGTTGATGTTCAGGTTTCTTTTGGTTTTGAATATCCTTTCATGAATGATGTGATGAAAATTGTAAAAGACTTGGAACCGGCTATCTTAGAGCAGTCTTATGATATGAATTGTTCGATGACACTGGAAATACGGAAAGCCAGGTTTGACGAATTAAGAAATAGACTGGAAAAGGTGGAGTCTTTGAACTTTATAGAGTAGGTAATAATAGCACTTTAGCTATAAACTCTTTATACTTCGACCACTTTACCCAATGTGATGTAACAAATATATCCTTTAATGTCTGAGTAACCGATCTTACGGATTTGATCGACATAATATTTCACCTGACGGATATATTTCTTGTCTTCCTTCTCTCCGAACTTGTAGTCAATCACAATTACTTTATCATCTTTTATCATGATCCTGTCGGGACGGACAAAGGTCCCTTTGGGCTGTAAAATCTGTACTTCATTCAGTACGCGATATTCTCCCGAATACCAAGACGATACAAGAGGGTTGGATAAATACGAATTCAAAATATTTATAACCTCGCTTTTCTTATCCGCGGTTATATCTCCGGCGATATAATACTCTTCCACAGCACTGTCTATATCATTTACAGTTTGCACTTTACTTATGATTTCATGCATCAGGGTTCCATAGTCGCGCTGTCCTGTATCTGAAAAATAATATTTGTTTTTCAACAGCAAATTTATCCGGTTGTCGTACGGCACACTCGACAGGTCTTCAACATTGATTTCGCGGATAACAGAGTCCTTTTTTTTCTGTACAGGAAGATAATTTTCTCCAGTCTCAAAAATACCGGTTTCAGTATTTAAATGTTGAGGAAGATTAATTAATTTACCTTTGTCTGATACATTAGCATCTGAATTGACAGAAGCCCAAAGCAAGGATGCAATATCTTTTACCTCTTCTTTCAGCGGTTTGGGTGCAAAAGCGATCAATTCGTTTTTAGCACGGGTGAAAGCTACATACAGGACATTTATATTATCGATAAAAGCATGCAAACGTTCATCGTAATATTCATAGTCGAAAATAGTATTCCTTAGTTTCGATGAGTATTTTACAGGAACCAAATGCAGGCGGTCGAACGGCTCCGACTCAGGGCGGCACCAAAGTATTGTCGCCAGCTTATGATCTATTTCCCAGTTGCAGAACGGTATAATAACAACATTAAAACCAAGGCCTTTCGATTTATGGATAGTCATTATACGGATTGCGTCCTGTCCGTCGGGAGTAAAGATAGTTTTCTTCATTCCCGATTCGTCCCACCATTTGAGAAAAGCATCGAGGTCGGACGAGTAACGGATCGTAAAGTCCAGAACCATGTCTAAAAACGACTGAATATAGACTATTTCGTCATTGTCCATCGCATTGCCGAACAGCTTAAACATTTCCTCCGTCATTTCATACAGGGGGAGTTCGCGTATCCGGTTCAGTTCGTTCATTATTTCCATGGGAAGATCGTCTTTTGCGGAAAAATATTTCAGCAAAGCTTCTTCTGCCGTAAGCTGGTTGCTATATTTGAAATATTCGTAAACGGCCAACGCTTTAAGGGACGCTTCCAGCGGATTGTGCAAATATTTCAGTAATGCGACAATCAGCTTCACATTCTTAGCGTTGTTTACAAACAAGGCTTCGTCTGAAATAATGTCGTAACGATATTTAGTACCCGTATTCCGGCTTTTATACTCCAACAGACGGTTTGCCACACTTGCTCCCTCTTTTTTTGTACGGACAAGTATCGCTATATCTTTCAGGTGATAACCTTTATCCTGTAATTGTTCTATTTGCGTTGGTAGTTGTTCCAAAACATAATCCTGCCATGCTTGTTCTGCTGTTTCTACAAACTCTACCCTTACATGCCCTTCATATTCTTCGTGTCTTTCGGGAATCTGTTGATATACTTCGTTGTAGGCTTTTGTTATCCGGGAAGAAAATGGTTGTAAGCGTTTGTCCGCATCAATATCTAACGAACTATTATATGTATCTTGAAGCAAATGTGCTCCTGTTGTGAATATTGCATTGTTAAAATTGATGACATTCAGGGAACTGCGCCAATTTGTATCCAGCGTTTCGTGATTGATGCCTTCCGAAGCGAAATCCTTATCCAGTTGCTCGTCCAGTAATTTCCAGTCGGAATTGCGCCAACGGTAAATACTTTGTTTTACATCTCCTACGATGAAATTCTTGTTTCCTCCGGCCAAACTGTCACGGACGAGAGGAAGGAAGTTTTGCCACTGCATATCGGAAGTATCCTGAAACTCATCGATCATGTAGTTATTTATACGCAAACCTACCTTTTCGTAAATAAAAGGAGATTCGTTTCCTGCAATGATCCGGTTCAGGAGTTCGGTTGTATCCGATATCAGCATGATATTATTCTCTGCGGCATATTCGCGGATTTTTTTGTCCACATCGCCCAATATTCCCAAAGCAAAAAAGTAACGGTTTATCTCGCAGGCTGTCTGATATGTACGCGAATTATCGAAATGAGAAATAATCCTTACAACCAATATGTTTAATTCGTTGTAAGCATCTTCGATCCGGTTCTTTAATGATGCGGGAGTTTTCGCCGTATGCCAGTTCGATAAATTATCGGCCAAAGTCCTGAATGTATTTGTCGGTTCGTTAATCGCGCCATTGCCCCACCGTATAAAACTAAAAAAAGGAGAACGTGAGCCGCCTTTGAAATCATCCGGCTTTAGTCCATGATTGTCCATTATGTTCAGGGCCTTTTCAGCCATTTGTTGCAACCCGCTTTCAAAATTGCGGATAATGCCGGAAAGCATTTCTTTGTAATCGGTCATCAGTTGCTTGTCGGCTATATCAGCCTGCACCTGATTGCTGTATGCTTTGTAACCTTCCTTAAATATTTCGGAAGAAAGGGATTGGATGTCGCTACGGATATTCCATGTGTCGCCGTTTTCTATTTTCTCCACCGAGAAACGGATCAGCAGGTCGAGCAGGGGTTTATTGTCGCTACGCTCCAAATCGAACAGCATAGAATCGACTGCTTGCCCTAAAACTTTTTCGGTGTCCAGATCTACGTTATACCCGCCGCCCAATCCGATCTCACGTGTGAAAGCGCGCATTGTTTGCTGGAAAAACTTATCAATGGTGCTGACAGAAAATGAAGAATAATCGTGAAGTATGCGTACCAGGGTATCACGCGCCTTTTCTCTTACTTGCTCTTCATTCAGACTATATTTATCGGAAAGCAAACCGACATAATCCGATTTTCGTCCCTGAGCCAGATTACCAAGCTCTTCGACGATACGGGTTTTCATTTCGTCGGTTGCCTTATTGGTAAAGGTAACGGCTAATATATGGCGATA